>JAICXX010000069.1 GCA_025934485.1 Chitinophagaceae bacterium | reverse complement strand
CCTAATCACGGCCTCGGGCACCAATATCCTGGAATTGATCCGGCAGCTGCCGGGCGTGCAGGTGATGCCCGACGGAACCATTACGCTTAATGGCCGGTCGGGAGTCAATGTGTTGATCGACGGGAAACCGACCTACTTGTCCACGGAAGACCTGGCGAGCCTGCTTAACGGGATGCCGTCCGCCGAAGTTCAGAAGGTGGAGCTCATGACCAATCCGCCGGCGAAATATGATGCGGAGGGCACCGGCGGTCTCATCAATATCTTGCGGAGGCGGAATCACGCCCAGGGGTTGAATGGCAGCGTGACCGGGACTTTTGGCGAGGGGAATTATCCGCGGTATGCGGTCAGCGCGCTGGTGAGTTACAAGACGCGTGGATTTAACTTTTGGGTTAATGAGAGCTATGGCTATAACAAGAGCTTGTTTGTGCGGAGTCTTACGGCAGATATCCTGAGTAATGGAACGCTGGCGACCCGGCAGGTTTCGGGCAACAGGGATGTTACTACCAATGAGTCGAATGCTGTTATGATGGGGACGGACTGGTATTTGACGTCCAGGACAACATTGACTGTGAGCGGTAATCTTGGGGACCGGCAATACCGGGATGTGACGGCTTCGGGCATGACTGTTTATGACGGAGGGCTTCACGAGATGGGGATAGTCGGCTATAATGCAGTTAATACGGATGTACCCTACAATTATACTGCGGGTCTGCAGCTGAGACATCTCACCGATACCGCCGGTGGAGAATGGAGTGCCGATGCCGATTATTCGGAGTTCCGTTACCGGCCGGGGCAAAATAATACTACTGTGACGGATGACGCTGACGGGAATTTTTTGGACCGAAGCAGTGTATTCCTCGATCAGAGCCGTGCACTGCGGATCATGGGGGCGCGGGCGGATTATGTCCGCCCCTGGGCTGGGAAGGGAAAGATCGAAGCCGGCTTGAAGTCGAGCTATGTGCGTACGGTGAACAATAGCAGCTATTACAATGTGGTTGGGGAGCAGCGGACGATCGATTCTACGCAAAGCGATTACAATGTGAATACGGAAGGGATCCATGCGGCCTATATAAATGTTTCGCGTAGTTATCGCAAGCTGTCGCTGCAGCTGGGATTACGCGGGGAGCAGACACTGATGAATGGCCAGCAGCTATATACTAGTGCGGCGGCTGTGCGGCAAAGCTATTTCGATCTCTTCCCTACCCTTTTTGCCGAATATAAGGCCGATTCCCGCAATAGTTTCCATATCCAGCTGGGGCGGCGGATCGATCGGGCGGATTATCATGAGCTGGTACCCTTTCGGCGGCCGAGCAGTCCGACACTTTTCTTTCAGGGCAACCCCTATCTGCGGCCGGCGCTTGCCTGGCATGGGGAGGCTACCTGGGCATGGAGGAATGCTTTTTTTGCTACGCTGAGCTATGATATCACCAAAGACTATGTGAGGACCTTTCCCTACCTGGATGCCAATGATTCAACGGAGACGCGCAGGCCGACCAATGTGCAGGGTGCGCATTCCTGGGACGCCCTTTTTTTCTATAATCATGTGCTGACCAAATGGTGGACGACGAATACCAGTCTGGAGGTCTACCGGAACGCCTTCGCCGGGAATGCCAACGGGTTTAGCCTGGACAATGCGGGTATCGTGTCGCTCGACTTCAGTACGAACAATAGTTTTACGCTGACGGGTGGGCTGAGCGGGGAGGTCGATTTCGAGACGGAGACAAGGCGGCAGTTCGTGCAATCTACTTATGGGGCCTATGCGATACTCAATGCGGGGCTGCGGGAGCAGTTGCCCGGGAAAAAGGTGGTGATCAGTCTCAATGGGCACAATATACTGCAAGGCGATGGGCGCAGCGGGGTCGATCACTATCTCGATCTAAACCAATATGGCTATGGCAAGCCTTACAGCCGCGCGGTCATCCTCAGCGTCAGCTACCGGTGGGGCAATGGCAAGGCCACGCCAACCAAAATACGGAGCGGTTCGGGTGAAGAGCAGGAGCGGGCGGGAAATTAAATTTTGTTTATTCGGAAACTTTTCGAATCTTAGTGTACTATTTAACTAGTACACCTAATGATCAGCATTGCCAATCTGCATTTTGCGTATCGCCGGCGGCCGGTGTTTTCGGGGTTGGACCTGGAACTGCGGCCGGGGCATATCTATGGGCTGCTGGGCCGTAACGGCATGGGCAAGTCGACATTACTCCGGAGTATCGCGGGGTTTCTTTTTCCACAACAGGGAAGTATCGATGTATTGGGGCATGTGCCGCGGCGGCGGCAGCCGGCATTTCTGCAGCGGGTCTTCTTGCTGCCGGAGGATTTTTATTTGCCACCGATGGCGTTGGAGCGCTGGGTGACATTGTATTCGGTGTTCTATCCGCGGTTCGATCACGGGCAATTCCGGCGGGCGGCGGCGGGTTTCGAGCTACACACGGATGGCAGACTGGATCAGATGAGCTATGGGCAGCGGAAGAAAGCGTTGATCTGTTTTGCGCTGGCGACGAATGCAGAGGTGTTGTTGCTGGATGAGCCGACCAATGGGTTGGATATCGTGAGCAAGGGGCAGTTCCGGAAGGTGATGGCGGGCGCCGTGGATGAGAACAAGTGTATCGTGATCAGCACGCATCAGATCAAGGACCTGGAAAATCTGATCGACCGGGTGACGATCATCGATGAGGGCAAGATCCTTTTTGACCAGACGATCGATGCGATCCAGGAGCGGTTGGTCTTCCGGCTGAGCTATGACCCCGAGGAGACCGCGGGGGCCATCTATAGTGAAGATTCTTTCCGGGGCAGTGCGCTGATCCTGCCCAATATGGAGGGCGAGGACAGCCGGCCCGATCTGGAGATGTTGTATAAGGCGGTGATGCTTCGGGGCGAGCGGATCAATGGGCTTTTCTCAAAAATTTCAAAACGATGACTAAGGGCCAATATTTTTCTTTTTCGCGTTTCCACCAGCTAGTGACCTTGCACTGGGGCAGTCAGAAGAGGCTTTATCTGCTGGCGTTGCCGGCGATCGCCGGGCTGCTGGTGGTATGGGGCATTTTTCTGCTGTTCATGGACAATTACAACCCGCTCGACGACGGGATGCAGGCGTTCACCTATTACTGGGGGCTGGCGCTGGTGGGTTGTCTCTACAGCAGCACCATCTTTGCCGGGTTTGGCAGCAAGGCGCATGGCATCGCGTGGCTAGGGTTGCCGGCGTCGGCCCTGGAGAAATTGTTGTGCGGCCTTCTTTTTTCAACGATCGTGGTGTTTATAGGGTTTGCGGTGGTCTTTTATCTTGTGGATATTCCGCTGGTGAAGATCGGTAATGAGCTCATCGAACGACAGCACCGGGTGTGGCCCGGGGGGTATCCCGTAGCTCCCGATGTCGTATGGAACCTGTTTCATGGGTTACCCGGCAAGAATCCCGATAGCGATTTCCATGTTCTGCTGGTGTTGTATTTTATCCTGCAGGCGATGTTTGCACTGGGGTCGGTGTATTTCGAGCGGTATGCCTTTATCAAGACGATCATTGCGTTCCTGGTATTCGCGTTGGTGTTCCTGGTGCTGGAAAAGCAGGTTTTCGCACATATCCTGCCGTATGGCTGGAAGCCGTTTACGCTTACAAATGATTGGATCACGAATGGCGAGACATTGCGCGTCAAAGAGGTAAGGGTGTCGACGTGGATCACAGGACCGCTGGCCGTATTGTTGCTGCTGGGTATTCCGCCGGTGTTCTGGATAGCTACCTATTTTAGGATCAAAGAAAAACAGGTGTAGCATGCAGTTCAGCGAGACACAAGCCATCTATCTGCAGATCGCGGACTTTGTTTGCGAGAAGATACTGTTAAAGGAATGGCCGCCGGGTGAACGTATTCCGAGTGTGCGGGAACTGGCGGTGGAACTGGAGGTCAACCCGAATACGGTGATGCGGACGTATGAGTTCCTCCAGGGAAAAGAGATCATCTATAACCAGCGGGGCATTGGGTTCTTTGTGGGGGCTGCGGCGGTAAAGCAGGCTACGCAATACCGGCTGGAAGCTTTTATGGAAAAAGATCTGCCGCATATCTTCCGGAGCATGTATCTGCTGGGGATGAGCCCGGACGATCTGGAGAAACCGTTCGATAAATTCAAAAAACAATATTTTACCCGTTAAGTGTCCTGGAATGAATACAAGTGATAAGATACTGCTTTATACTACCGTGTCGTTCATCGGCATTTTTGTGGTCGTCGATCTGTTGCATTTGGCCAATTACCAGCGCGGAAAGGTGTTGGATTTTGCCGCTATCGAGCGGCAGGACTATGAGACACACGAGGAGGAGGGGATACACTGGCTGGTACTGGACGGCCCAATGCGAGCCAGTTTGTACCCTGCGGACAGGCTGAAGGTCGATATTCCAAGGGGCTCGGGCGGGCATTTCCAGATCCGGCGTGCGGGTGACACCTTGATCGTCTCGTTCGAGGGGGTTTGGGCAAGGGGTGCGCATTACGATTATTCCAGCTATGACTATCCTTTCGTTCCGGTGTTCTTTCCAGAGCTAAAGGGCATAAAGCTCATCAACGGATTTGCGGTACTGGATAATTCCGAAGGGAGGAAGGGCGTGAGCGCCGCACTCGAACTGGACAGCACGCAATGCTGGGTTGGGCGTTATGACATGCAGGGCGATACGGTGGCTCAGGTCGAGCCCTGGGATACGCTTAGCGTCAAGGGGGTCAATTGCAATTTTATCGTCAACCGGCAGGCGCATGTAAAGGCGGTGGACTTGCAATTGGATGCGAAATCGGAAATGTCGGACAGATTTTCGCTTATCGACACAGCTTATATACAAGGTGATAGTACGACGACACTGCATTTGCATGGGCGCAACTTTAATAAACTTCGACTTGATGAAGTAGTTCATCCTATACCATAAAACACTTTCTATGCAACTTTCTATTCAACGGCTCTCCAAGACGTATAGTAATGGAGTGCGGGCACTTCATGACGTGTCCCTAACCCTGCCCAACGGGATGTTCGGGTTGTTGGGGCCCAACGGCGCGGGTAAGTCGTCGCTGATGCGGACGATTGCCACTTTGCAGGAGGCGGACAGCGGAAGTATTGCTTTAGACGGCCTCGATGTGCTTCGGGAGAAGAAGCGGGTGCGGCAGCTGCTGGGGTATCTGCCGCAGGAGTTTGGCGTTTATCCCAAGGTGTCGGCGGAGCGGATGCTGGATCATATTGCGCGGCTGAAAGGCGTGGAGGATGCGCGGGAGCGGAAGCAGCTGGTAGGCGCCTTGCTGGAGAATGTGAATCTTTCGAAAGACCGAAGGAAACATTTGGGAACGTATTCCGGGGGGATGAAGCAACGGTTTGGCATTGCGCAGGCATTGATCGGCAATCCGCGGCTGATCATCGTGGATGAGCCGACGGCGGGGCTCGATCCGGCGGAGCGGAATCGCTTTTACAATCTGTTGAGCTCGCTGGGAGAGAACACCATCGTGATCCTTTCCACGCATATCGTGGAAGACGTGAGCACGTTGTGTTCCAATTTCGCGATCATTTGTATGGGTGAGGTGTTGTATGCCGGGGAGCCGGACCGGGCGGTGGAATCGCTGGCCGGGAAGATCTACACGAAGGCGATCGGGAAGGAGGAATTGGCGGCTTATCAACAACGTTATAAGGTGATCTCGACGCAGCTGAAGGCGGGGAGATTGCATATTCGGGTGATCCGGGATGGGGCGCCGGAGGATGGTTTCGAGGCGGTGGCGCCGAACCTTGAGGATGTGTATTTCAGCAATATTGCCACACGGATGGATGTGAACACCATTTAAATCTTCGATGGGCTTTTAAACCTTTTTGCTATGTTCAAGGAAATCTTTCGGTTCGAGGTGCAGAACAAGCTGCGCCGGCCGGCTGTCTATCTCTATTTTACAGCTCTGCTGATCTTTACCGGTTTCTCCTTTTCCATGGGGGCGCTGCCGCTGGGGGAAAAACAGTATATCAACAGCCCTACGATAATCGCCTTTTGGTCCGCTGGGATGTCGATGGTGATGATGCTGGTGGGTTCCAGCGTGATGGGGATGGCATTGTACCGGGATATCGAGTTCGGCACCAAGGATTATTATCTTACCTATCCGATTACGCGCGGCGGCTATTTCTGGGGACGTTTCTTCGGTTCGTTCCTGTTCATCCTTTTTATAGCGAGTGCTATCCCGCTTGGCGCATTTTTGGGGACGAAGATCGGGCCGGCATTGCATGTCTCCGATGCACTGAGGTACGGGCCGAACCTGCCGCGGTATTATTTCCAACCGTTTTTGACCATCGTTTTGCCGAATGTGCTCTTTACCAGCGCGCTTTTTTATGGGCTGGTAGCCGTCACGCGAAATGTAAAGGTGGTGTATACCGGAGGGATCATTTTATTTCTGGCGTATTTCATAAGCGTGTTCTTTTTGGATCACAGTAACAATCTTAGAACGATGATCCTCAGCGATCCGTTCCTGCTCACGGGGGCGCGGATACATATGAACAACAGCAACACCCTGCAAAAGAATACGGAATTGCTGCTTATCCAGGGTGATTTTCTTATCAACCGACTGATCTGGACGGGTTTGGGATTGGTGATCCTGCTGGTGACTTACTGGCGGTTTGGGTTTGTGCGGTTCTTTAGCGGTCGACGGGACAGATCCCGGATCGATGAGGGCGAGGCCCGGGTGACGAGCGGGTATACGCGGGCTACGGCGGTTATGTTCGAGGGCGGTTATAACTCACGGGTTTTCGCGGCATTGACCCGGCTGGAACTTCGGAATATCGTAAAGGATGCCTATTTCTGGATCATCTTTGGGCTGGGAGCGATAGTCCTGGGTTTTGGCTTTTGGTTTGGCGACGGCGATTACGGGGTGCCGTACCCGCCACAAACCGTGAGGTTGCTGGCGGTCTTCTGGGATGTATTCGTGTTCTTCATCTTTTTTATCATCCTTTTTTATACCGGGGAGACCTTGCACCGGGACAGGATCACACGGTATGCGTTTATCAATGACAGTCTGCCCCAGCCGAACTGGGTCGCCAATGGGTCGAAGCTGGTGGCCTTGCTGGTGCTAGCATTATGGCTGGCTTTGCTGCCACTATTTTTGGGCGTCATCATTCAAGTTTGTAAGGGTTATCATGACTTCAACTGGCCTATCTATTTTGCGGGGATCGGCGAGACCATTTTGCCAAAACTCATCGAGATGGTGTTGTTTTGCTATGTCGTTCATGTGGTGGTCAATAACAAGTTTGCCGCGCATGGGATCGCCGCGGTGTTATGGCTGATCGCGTTCTTCCTGGTGGACACGCATGTCTTCGACTATCATCTGCTTGTCTATGCGAGTGTGCCGATGGAAGGATTCGGTGATATGGACGGGCTGGGATATATGGCCCGGAGTGTCCGCTGGTTCCATACGTATTGGCTGCTTTTCGGTGGGTTGCTGATCATCGTTGCCGCGTTGTTCTTTCATCGCGGGGTGGTGACGTCCTGGAAGGAGCGGATGCAGCTGGTCCCCGAGCGGTTCGACCCGATGACGCGGGTTTTTGCGGTTCTATTGCTGGCCGGCTTTCTGGCTGTGGGCGGCTGGCTTTATTATAATGTGAGCTATTTGAATGATTATACGACGCACGGTGAGGAGATCGAGCGGGGTATCGAATATGAACGGGCGTTGAAGCATTATGATTCGTTGCCCATCCCGGTGATGACGCGTGCGAAGCTGGCGGTGGATATCTATCCCAATGAAAAGAAAGAGGAGACCAGGGGGACGGTTACTATTGCGAACCTTACGGACAGACCTATCAGCGAGTTGTTGCTGGACGGGGATAATCTTACAGATTATAGCTTGACTATGGATGGTGTGTCGGTGCGTTTCGAATCCCCGCTGACGTATTACCGGGGGATGTTGGATATGTTTCGTCCGCGGCGGGATACGGCGCCTTACAGGCTTTATCATCTGCCACGGGTACTGGCGCCGGGGGATTCCGCGGTGGTGACCATTTGGAGTGTTGTATCGTATTCCGGTATTCCTAATGGGCTGTATTCGCAGAAGGCTTTGCACAACGGCTGGATCTCCACCGGGGGGCTGCCGTCCCTCGGCTATGATGATGACGATGAAATAACCAGTCCATATGAGCGGCGGACGCATCATATGCCGCCGCGGCTCAATGACGACGATGCGATCCCGCAGAACGATCCGGTGGGGATACGGACGCTGAAGGCCGGGAAGGCGGGGCATTTGTATTCGCTTGACCTTACGGTGAGTACAAGCGGGGATCAGACGGCTGTGGGGCCGGGCGACCTGGTGGCAGACTGGAAGGCGAATGGCAGGCATTACTCTCATTATACGTTGTCCCAGCGCGGCTCCTACCCTCCCCTGGTGATCTTTTCGTCGCGGTATGTGTGCGCCACCGACAGTGTGCAGCTCGATCACAAGGTCTATGTCCGCATCTATTATCATCCCGGGCATGGCGCCAATGTGGGCAGGTTTATCGCAGGATATAAGGACGCGCTGACCTATTATTCCGAGGTGTATGGGTCCTATCCTTATAATAGCATTTCGCTGGCGGAGGGTAGTCTTTATGCGCCGCAATTCGGGTCGACACCGGCGCTCGACGAGATTACCGAGCGTTATGCCTGGACGGCGCAGTTTACCGCTCCGGGACAATTCGATTATTGTTATTATACCGCGGCGGGGCTCGCCGCACAGCAGTGGTGGCGGTTCCAGGTGGCGCCAAACGAGACCATTGGTTCGCTGGATATCCCCGAGGGGCTGGCGTGGTATGATGCGCTGGTGATGACGGAGCATAAGATCGGAAAACAATCTATGCGTTGGATCCTGCAGCAGCAGCTTTGGCCATACCTTTTCCGCCGGACGCGGATGGACGAGCCGGACGAGCCGTTGATCCGGGCCAATTTTGGTTTTGTCTGGGGGCAGAAGGGGGCTTTGGAGCTCTATGCCTTGCGTGATCTGATCGGCGAGGAGAATATGAATGCGGCGCTGCGGTCATTCAAGGACTCGTTTGCTTACCGGACGCTGGGGCCTTATGCGGGGGCGCCTGACCTCTATGCCGCATTGAAGGCGCATACGCCTGACAGTTTGCAGTATTTTATTGAAGATAGCTGGTTGAAACGACGATTCTATGAGAACACACTGGATTCTTTTACTGTCGTTGCGACGGGTCGGCCGGATGAGTATAAGGTGACTTTATTTGTGACGGCGGCGAAGACGTGGATCGAGCATGATGAGCGGGAAGTGCAGGCGACGGCTTTCGAGGATTATATCGATATCGGCATTTTGGGGGATGGGCCGAAGGATAGTACGGCGGGAGGTTTGAAGTTGCCGTTCCTGCAAAAGTTCAAGCTTTCAGCCGGGCCACACGTCATCACAGAGATCGTGCATGGGAAACCGCATATGGCGGGCATCGATCCATTAGGTCTGTTGATCGACCGGCATCCGGGGGCGAATGTCCGGTTCTTCTAGTGGCTATTCATTCCGGAGGTTTTTGGCAGGGTTTTCGGTGGCGGTGCGGAAGCCCTGCAGGCCGATCGTGGCCATGGCGATGAGCAGGGTAATGAGTCCGCCGGTCGCGAAAATGGTCCAGCTTAGGGAGATGCGATAGGCCAGGTTGTCCAGCAAGACGTGGATCGCCCAGGCGGCAATGGGGACCGCGAGCAGAAAGGCGATGATCACGGGTCGCAGGAAATCGACGGATAGGAGGAGCAGGACCTGGCGGACGCTGGCGCCGAAGACTTTGCGGATGCTCATCTCGCGGGAGCGGCGTTCTGCGAGGAAGGCGGCGAGTCCCAGGAGGCCTATGCAGGAGATGAAAATCGCCATTCCGCCGAAGATCGAAGCCAGGGTACCAAAACCGTCGAGCTCTTCGAAGCGCTGTTGATAATCTTCTTTCGTGAAGGAGTAGTCGAAGTCGTGTTGCGGGTCAAGCGTTCTTACCACCGCGCCGATACCCGAGATGGTCTGGCGCCAATGGGCGTCGTTGGTAATGCGAACCAGGAAATGGCAACTGCCGTATGGCGCGCCATGGTATAAATAGATGCACAGGGGTGCGATGATGCCGGAGGGATTGTTGTAAACGAAGTCGCGGATGACGCCGATAATGGTGTTGCCGCCCAGCTTTTGACCCACGACGGGCTCGTGCAGGCCCAGCCGATTGACGGCGGCTTCGTTTACGAGACAGGCGTTTGTGTCGGTACCGAAGGCGGGGTCGAAGTCGCGACCCTCGACGAGCTTTAGTCCAGCGGTCTTTGTCCAGTTATAGCCGACGTTGCTGACGACGATGGAGATCTCATGACCGGGGATCTTGCCGGGCCAGTCCAGGCCGGTAATGGCGCCATTGAATTGCAGGAGGTTGGCGTCGCCGGCGGTGATATTTTTGACGCCGGGTATCTTGCCGAGCTGGTCGGCAAAGAGCGCATATTTTGGGCCTAGGGCGGGACCGGCTTGGACGTCTACGAGATTTTCCTGTTCATATCCTATGGGGCGATCCTTGATGTAATCGATCTCCTGCCAGACGACGATAGTGGCGATGATGAACAGGCTGGCGAGCCAGAACTGTGTCGTTACGAGGAAGCGACGGAAGAATGCTTTTTTCGATCCGACGCTGATCCCGCCTTTGAGTACTTTTGCGGGCCGGAACCTGCTTAGGAACAAGGCGGGGTAGCTGCCGGCGATGAATGCCGTGAGGAGGCCTACTCCGATGATGCCAAGCCAGATGCGCCAGTCGTCCAGGGTAAATCGGATATGCACCCTCAACAATCCATTAAAGAAAGGGATCAGTACGTACGATGCCAGTATGCCCAGCAAGACCGAAAAGAAAGTGATGGTAAGGGCCTCGCTGAAGAATTGCAGCATCACCTGTCTGCGGGTGGCGCCCATGACCTTTCTTACGCCGACTTCGCGGGCGCGGATCTCGCTGCGGGCCGTTGCGATGTTCATAAAGTTGATGCAGGCGATGATCAGTACGAAGAAACCCAGGATCGCCATGAGCATGACGATGTAGATCTTACCCCCGGATTGTTTGCCGTTGTTGAAACCCGAATGCAGCCGCAGGCTGGCCATGGGCATGAGGAAGGTGGTTACGGTGGTGTCGTTGCTGCGGGTTTGGAGCAGCCGGGTGGCGTTCCGGTCGAAGGCGGCGATATCGGCGTTCGGTTTTAGCTGGATCCAGGTTTGGATGCGGTTGTCGTCCCATTTTTTGAGCCAGGTATTTTGTTTTTGGAAGACGGCGAATGGCCGGAGGTATTCGAAGGTGATGCTGCTGGTTAAAGGGACATCGCGGACGATAGCGGCGACGCGCACCGGCACGGTATCGTCGATAATAAAGGTCCAGCCCATGGCATTTTTGTCGCCGAAGAGTTTTTTTGCCGCGCTTTCCGTGAGGATGATGCTATGAGGATCGTGCAGGGCGGTTTCGGGGTCACCCGTTAATGCGGGGAAGCTAAAAATCTGAAAAAAACCGGTGTCGACGAAGCTGCCGTCTATCGTCACCTTTTTGTCGCCGAGGCGGGCGGTCGCACCCGTGCCTGCCTCGCGAACGGCGTGTTCTACACCCGGCAGGCCGGTCTGCAGTGCCGGGGCCATGGGACCGGCGCTGGTGCGATCCGTATTGACGCCATCGGCGACCTGCTGGTTCTTCATCAGCAAGTAGAGGTGGTCGATATTCTTGTGGAACTTATCGTAGCTGAACTCGTCCGCGAGGAAGAGCAGGACGAGGATGGCGGTCGTAAGGCCGAGGGCGAGCCCCCCGATGTTGATGGCGGCCGAGGATCTGTGTTTGAGCAGGTTTCTCCAGGCGAGGACAAGATAGTTTTTTAGCATGACGGTGTTTTTTATTCGATGGCACGCATCGCTTTTCCATAATCCATATCATTGCCGATTTTTTTTGCGGATGTCCTGTATGCCGAGACAAGGCTATCCGTCCGCGGCATTCCTGTAGCTATTTTCAGCAGCAGTTCGCTCTTCATGTCATCCGGCCCGAGGCTGCCGGTAGCCCGGATCAAACCGACCCATTGCGCATCGGTTGCGGGCGGCAGGTCGATCAGGCGGTTATACACTTCTTTCGCGTCCTCGGGCGACCCAAATCTGGCGGTGACGGCCAAGATCGTATCGAATTGACCGGCAGGCAACGGTTCCTGTGACCTGGTTAGCGTATCAAGGTATTTCAGCAAAAGGCCCTTTTTCATATATGCTGGCCCCAGCCGGCCGACAGACTGTAGCCATGCCCGGGCGACCCCGCTATCCCGCAGCCGTGTCCCGGGAAACCGGCCAAGGTATTGTTGCTGTTCCTGCTCATTATTTGAACTGTCGAGCAGCTGCAACAACCTTATGCGCTGTGCCGCTGTGAGGGTATCGGTCTGGAACAGTAATTTGAGATAGGGATCCCGTGAACCTTCCATATGGAGGTTTGAAAGCTCGGCCAGTAAGGCGTCGGCACCGCCTTTTTGGTAGATGCGTTCGGCTCGATGGTCGGCAAAGAAGCCGAGTCCAATCATTTTTTGGATCTGGCGGGCGATAAAGCGCCGGCCGCTGTCGTTCAACGGCAGCTCTTCGGTACCGTTTTGCAGCGTATAGCTGATCTTTCCCTGCAGGTCGCTTTCCGCCTTCATTATTGTGTCCTGTTCCCGGAATTTCAGGTGGCCGCCGGGGCTGATCTCGGCAATGGATCGCTCGTCGTCGCTGAGCCGGATCTTGCCTGACCACCATATTCCCTCGATATAGTTATCACTCCTGGTGATCATCGAACCGGACTCGCGATTGTTGTGCCATAGCTCCAGCCGGGGATACACGATGCGCAGCAGGAGCAGGAAAAGACCGATGAGGAAAAAAATTAGTTTCATCACTTTTTGGATCTTTTGGCATAGATAAAATAAAGTCCAAGGCCGCCCGCTACACAGAGGGCCATGATGGCCAGCGAATGCAGTCCGAAGGGGCGGCTGATCTGGATGAGCAGAAAGCCTACGCCTATACTCAGCAGGGTACAGATCCATTGCATGACTGTGTCGAGCGGGTTGAGCTTGTCGCGCTGGACGAGCTGACTGACGATGTTTTCCTCCGCCTGGCGTTCAACCAGTTTGCTCTTTAGCCGGTAATCGAAGTTGGAGCGGACCAGTTGAAGGATAAAGGCGGAGATGAGGTAGATGACAAGGAGCGTGGCAGCGATATGCACGAAGTCGAAGATAAAATCCCTGTCGATCAGGGGGGCGGGTTTGTCCTGCGCATAGGCGGCGATACTTCCCGCGAGACTTGCGGTGATGAATAGCGCTTTTTTCATGTTTTATTCGTTTATAAGGTTGATGATTTGCTGATATTTTTTGTAAAGGCGAAGAAGAAATACCCCGACGACGATTCCCGCGGCGGCGAACACGAGTCCATAAAAGACCGCCGACATATCGGTGAACACGAAGTAGGCGCTCTTTCGGAATAGCCAGAGCGGAATAACGATGAATGCGGCAATAAGGACAATCGTTCCTTTGGGCATCTTCGCCTGCGGGGCCGCCGCTTCCTCCAGCTGGCCGATCACCGCTGCCACCAGGTCAAAATCGAAAGCAGGCGCCGCCAGGCCGGCCAACTCACCCGCGAGTACTTTATACGTCGCCACCGTCGACTGGCATTCCGGACAGCTTTCGATATGGCTGATCTCTTCCGCCGAGCAGGTGACAGCTTCCAAAACAAATTGCTGGAGTACTTCCTCCGATGGATGTGTTCTACTCATAGCTTTTCTTTTTTATATATCGACAACATAGAATCCTTGAGTTGTTTCCTTGCCCGAAACAAGTAGCTTTTGACTGTTCCTTCGGGCAGCCCGGTGATCGCAGCAATCTCCAGGTAAGACAACTCTTCGTGGTGGTACAACCCGATGAGTGTTTGATAGATCGGGGGCAGCCGCGCGAGTTCCGCGGCCAGGAGAACCTTGAGCTCTTTTTGTAACAGCAGCCGGTCCGTCTCGTCCTCCGCCGCTCTTTCCGGTGGACCATAAATGGTCAGCTGTTGCTTTTGCAGCCGGTTTAGACAAGCATTGTAGGCAATTTGGCCGACCCAGGTAGATAATTTGGATTGAAACTTAAAACCTTTGAGGTTCCGGAATACCTTCAAATAGACATCCTGCGCAATATCCTTGCGGTCTTCTTCCGCCTGTATCAGTTTACCTACGATCTGAGCCACAAGCCTTTCCGTATTTTCAACCAGGCAACAGAAGCCGTGCATATCGCCCCCAAGCGCGAGGTCGACGAGCTGCCTGTCCGTCAGCGTATGCTTTAGTTGTTGGCTCACGGGAGAGATTAGACCGGATAGTTATTCAAATGTTGCAATAAATTGGAACAATTTGAGGGTGCGCACATTTTTTACCCCCCTATTTTATCAATTTGTCCCCCCTAAATAGGGGGGGTAATAGGCATATTTGCAATTATTTAACAATAAAGATTGCCATATGTATATAACCTAACCCAGCACACCTCCTTACCAATCTCCCAACTGGCTGTTTCTTCAAATTTTATAAACTGCTATATGAAAAAAGTTAAACTACTGCTTTTAGTATGTTCACTAGTGCTCTTCAATCTTGCTGTGTCAGCCCAAACCCGGACGATCACCGGCACGGTCAAGGATTCCCGGACCGGGGAACCGGTAGCCGGGGCTACCGTTAATGTCCTTCATTCCAAGATCGGCGTCTCGGCTGATGAAAAAGGGGTATTTAAGATCGAGGTCCCTTCGTCCCTTTCAAAAGTGGTTCTGTCCGTTTCGGGTGTAGGCTACACGCCGATCGAAATTACCCCGAAGGGTGAGAGTGTCACCATCGGGCTCGAGGTCGTTAACAAACAGCTGAATGATGTGGTCGTTGTAGGCTACGGAACGGCCAAAAAGGCGACTTTGACGGGAGCCATTAGTACTATCAAAACCAAAGAGATAACGGAATCCCCGGTGACCAATGTGACCAATGGTCTGGCCGGGAGGCTGCCCGGGTTGGTTGCCGTGAGCACCAGCAGTGAGCCGGGCAGCGATGCCACCAACCTGCGCATTCGCGGCAGCAACACCTTTAATGATAACAGTGTCCTGGTGGTGATCGACGGGGTGCCGGACAGAAGTTTGGAGCGGATCGACCCTTATAGCATTGAAAGTATAACGGTATTGAAGGATGCTTCGGCGGCCATTTATGGGTCGAGGGCGGCCAATGGCGTTATCCTGGTAACGACGAAACGCGGGAAATCAGGGAAACCCGAGCTTACCTTCAATGGGAATTATGGCTACAACCAGCCGACCAAGATACCCAAAATGGCGGATGCGCCGCTGTATGCTACTGCGCTCAATGAGATCGCCTATTACAACAATCCATCCGGCGGGTTGAACCAGACTTACAGCACCGCGCAGATCCAGAAATTCGCAAATGGCTCAGACCCATTGCGTTATCCTAATACCGACTGGTTCAAAACCGTGTTGAAACCCCGGAGCGCTCAAAACAATGCCAATCTTAGTGTCTCGGGCGGTTCGGAGAATGTCCATTATTTCTTTTCGCTGGATTACAAACACCAGGACGGGGAATACAGGAACAGCGCTACCTATTACAACCAGTACGGCTTCACCTCCAATATCGATGCGAACATCACCAAGGATATCCGGGTCGGTTTAAATGTCACCGGGCGTTTACAGGACAAACATTACCCCCAAAAATCAGCGAGTACCATTTTCGGCGATCTGGCATCCGCCTACCCCACCAGTGTTGCGTGGTGGCCAAACGGCGATCCCGGTCCGGCGCGGGAACACGGCGAAAACCCGGTAGTGATCTCTACCAATGCTACGGGCTCGAATAACGATAAATATTATGTCCTGAACTCGAATTTGAAATTGGATGTCAATATTCCCTGGGTAAAGGGCTTGACGTTCAACGGCAACGTAGCTTTCGATCAAGGCTTTGATTTCGACAAGAATTTCACCGAGCCGTGGCGGTTGTATTCGTGGGACGGAACGACGGTAGATGCTAAAGGGCAGCCGGTGCTTACTTCCAATGTCTTTGGCGCCGGTACGAACAATTCGCCTACCTTATATGAAAATTTCGAAAGCGATTATTCCAAGTTGGCTTATGGCCTGGTGAATTATCAAACGACCATTGCCGATGAGCACAGCCTGAAGATCATGCTTGGAGCGCAGGAATCAAAGATCGATACGGAATACTTCAATGCTTACAGGGATCTTTTTGCTTCCACAGCTGTCCAGGAAATGTTTGCTGGAGCGACGGCTAACCAGGCCACCGGTGGTTCGGGCAACGTAAGTTCCCGGTTGAGCTATTTCGGCAGGGTGAACTACAGCTACGCCAATAAATACCTGGTTGAGTTTGTAGGCCGGTATGACGGCTCGTACATCTTTGCTCCCGGTCATCGATATGGCTTTTTCCCGGGTGTGACGGCGGGCTGGGTAGCTTCGGAGGAGAAATTCTGGAAGGACAACGTGCGGTTCATCGATTATTTTAAACTAAGGGCTTCGTGGGGGAAAACGGGTAATGACCGGGTGGCCGGCTTCCAGTACCTGACTTCGTATTTGTTTGGCAGTAGTTATTACAATACCACAGGTCAATATTATCCCTTTGTGGTGAACAATGCGGGCTCACCGAGTGAACTGCAAACGGTGTATGAAAGTGTAATTGCCAACCCTAACATCACGTGGGAGGTTGCCAATCAAAGCGATGTGGGTTTCAATGCCAATTTCCTGAATAACAAGTTAACGGTTGAAGCGGACTATTTCTATTATAAACGAAGCAATATCCTGTGGCCGCAGAATGCCACTGTTCCCTCTTCAGCTGGTTTGTCGCTGCCAAGTGTAAACTATGGAAAGGTACAAAATCAGGGATTCGATTTCAGCATCAGCTACGCCAACACAACCAGGAGTAAGTTCAACTATTCCATCTCCCTTAACGGAAGTTATGCCCAAAACAAGGTGTTGCAATGGGGTGAGGCGCCCGGCGCACCGGTGTGGCAACAAACCACGGGTCATCCCATGGGCTCGGGGTTATATTATGTAGCCAACGGCATCATACATAACTCCAAGGACTCCGCTGCTTATGCGAGCAGCTTCAAATCCTGGGGGCTTAGTACTCCGCCGGCACCCGGCGACATCCGATATGTGGATATTGCACATAACGACACCATGGATTCGCGGCAGCAAACGAGAATCTATAAAAGTAGCATTCCCACCTTTACCTTCGGCACTTATATCAACCTGAGCTACAAACAATTCGATCTGTCGATGTTGTTCCAGGGAGCCACAGGGGCCGTCATGTATCTGAATTCGGATGGCGGTACCTTTACGAATTTCCGTAAGAGCCTGCTGGACGGCCGCTGGTCTCCGACCAATCCGGACGGCAATATTCCAAGGACGCCCAACCGTGGTAATTATTACTGGGATAATACCGGCAACACGTTCTTCCTGCATAAAACGGATTACGTTCGCCTGAAGACGTTGCAATTCGGCTATACTATCGATGCAAAAGGTCTTGAAAATTCAGGTATCCACAATCTGCGGGTGTATGTGAGCGGGCAGAATTTGCTGACCTGGTGTCCCGGTATCAAAGACTTCGACCCGGAATCGGCGGGCAATCCCACCCCTACCGATCTGAAAAATGCGATACCGAGCAACTCCGGCGGTACTTATCCGTTGTCACGCGTTGTATCAATGGGATTGACTTTGACCTTCTAAATAAATACATATGAAAAAAAATATTGCTTATATAATTCTTTTAGCGGCTATTGTAATAGGGCCCGGCATATCGTGCAATAAAAAAATACTCGATCAAACGCCCGTGGCCGCGGTTTCCGACGATGCCGTTTTCAATTCAACCGATCCCGGATTGTTAACAGCCTATGTCAACAATATCTACCAGGGGTTGCCGCATGGATTCGACTGGTCGATGCTGGCTTCGGTTACGGATGAAGCCCTTACACAGGCGTGTACGTGGGCGGGCCAGCAAATGGCCATGTTAAGCGAGATAACGCCGAGCAATCTAGGGCCGTTCAACAATACCAATTGCCCGGAATTGCAACATTTTGGCTGGACAAATGAATATTCGTTCGTCCGGGCCACCAACCTCTTTTTTTCGAAGATCAACGCGTCGCCAGTCGATACGGCTACCAAGCACGAGCTCATGGGTGAAGTATTTTTCCTGCGGGCTTATCTGTACCAGAACCTGGTATCGTTTTATGGCGGCGTACCCCTGATCACAAAAGCTTACTCGTTAACGGATAGTTTCAGCGTTGCAAGAAACACCTATGCCGATTGTATCCAGTTTATTTCGGACCAGTGTGACAGTGCCGCCCAATACCTGCCTTTAATACAGGCGCAGGTAGGCAGGGCCACCAAGGGTGCGGCGCTTGCCTTAAAGTCGAGGGCGTTGTTATTTGCGGCCAGCGATCTGTACAATGGTGGCAACGCTACTGTGACGGATCCGTTTTCGAGCTATGCGCATCCTGAACTGGTAAGGTACGCTACTTTTTCGGCGAGCGACAGGCAAGCGCGCTGGCAAAAAGCAAAAGACGCGGCGCTCGCGGTTATCAACCTGGGGCAGTATTCGCTGTACATGCCGAATCCGGCTTCACAAAGTGAAGCCGCTACGAATTATGGCAATTTGTTTATCCAGATGAGTACGCCGGAAGACATTTTTGTAAAATATGTCTCGACCAATACGGTGGCGAACTGGAACGATTATGGGAAAACGTATGGTCCGGGATTATTCCATAATCCCAATGGTTTTTGGGGCTGGGGAGTGGATGCGCCGACACAGCAATTCGTCGATGAGTACGAGATGAACGACGGTACTACCTTTAGCTGGAGCAATCCCACCGAAGCCGCGGCGCCTTACGCGAACCGCGACCCGCGTTTTTATGGAACGGTGTTGTACGACGGGGCTCCCTGGCGTCAACGGACGTCGGATATTTTACCACATGAGCCCACGGGTAAGGTGCAGACGGGTTATCAAAATACCTCGGCTGCCAATCCAACCACCGACGACATCCAGTATGAAACGGGCGGTTTCGATACCCACAATCCCCCTACCGGCGCCAATATCTGGAACTGGTCGCCCACGGGCTATTATTTAAGAAAATGGAGCGACCCCAATATCGACCCCTTAAAAGTATTGCAGTCGACACCCTGGCGTTATATGCGTTATACCGAGGTTTTGCTTAACTATGCCGAGGCTTGCCTGGGCCTGGGTGACGCGGCAACGGCCACGACCTATATCAACATGATACGGACGAGAGCAGCCATGCCGCCGATCGCCAGTGCTACAATGGCAAACCTGCAGCACGAACGTAAAATAGAACTGGCATTTGAAGAATTGCGCTATTTCGACATCCGGCGTTGGATGATCTGTGACCCGGCCGTGTATGGACAAAAAGCCGGCTTCAGCAATGTGTGGGCCATCCACATCTTCTATCCGTACAATGGTTCTACGACCTATGGTTCGGGCACGCCTGTTTATACGCCCGTCGCCGATGTCAGCGGGGCCGGCAACTATGCCAACCTGGATTACTCCGGCGCCAGGGCCTGGAACCCCAAATACTATTTCTTGCCGATCGCTTATGACGAAATGAACAAAAATCTGAAACTTATTCAAAACCCGTCTTACTGATTACACAAGCAATCGTAATCAAGGCTCCCTGTTTCTACAGGGAGCCTCTATTTTCATGATCATCGGGTATTGATAAACGACTTAATTATGAAAAGAATTGGTGCCATTCTATTCGTATTCTTTTTGGCATATAGCATCAAGGGTTACGGACAACACCGGTTTGCCCTGGGCGATTCGGTATTCCTGCTCGATAACAAGCCTTTCCAGATGATCAGCGGAGAAATGCATTATTCGCGAATTCCCCGTGAGGCCTGGCGGCAACGGATGCGAATGGCGAAAGCCATGGGTTTGAATACGATAGGAACATACGTTTTCTGGAATGTACAAGAACCGGAAAAAGGCAAATTCGATTTTTCGGGGAATAACGACATTGCCGCCTTCGTGAGAATTGCGCAGGAGGAAGGCTTATGGGTGGTGCTAAGGCCGTCTCCCTACGTGTGCGCCGAATGGGAATTCGGCGGATATCCTTACTGGCTGCAAAATGAAAAAGGGCTTGTCGTTCGCAGCAGGGAAGAAAGATACCTGAAGGAATACAAACAATACCTGATGGCTTTGGGCAAGCAGCTCGCGCCGCTGCAGGTAAACCACGGAGGTAATATATTGATGATCCAGGTGGAGAATGAATACGGGTCTTACGGTGACGACAAGGAATATCTTGCGATCAACCGGCGGATATTCCAGGAAGCGGGTTTTGACGGCCTTCTCTACACCTGCGATCCGCCCAACGATATGGCAAAAGGCTGTTTGCCTGGTTTGCTTCCCGCGGTAAACGGCATGGTCAACCCCCAGAAAATAAAACAACTGATCAGAAAATATAATAATGGCAAGGGCCCGTATTATGTTGCGGAATGGTATCCTGCCTGGTTCGACTGGTGGGGGGCGCCGCATCATGTTATTCCACCGGAAAAATACGCCGCTCAGCTGGATAGCCTGCTCGCCGCCGGCATTTCCGTAAATATGTATATGTTTCATGGCGGAACTACCAGGGCGTTTATGAACGGGGCCAACTACAATAGCAAAAGCCCTTTTGAGCCGCAGACAAGCAGTTATGATTACGATGCGCCCCTGGACGAGGCAGGCAACCCAACCCCGAAATTCATGGCTTTCCGACACGTGATCCAAAGGCATCTGCCTCCAGGCGAAACCTTACCGGATGTGCCGCCGAGCAAGCCGGTGATACCGATCACTGAAATTCAATTCATCGCATCGACCAGTATATTCAGCATTCTCCCACCGCCGAAAGTAAACCCCAGACTTTTGACCTTTGAAGATCTTTCCCAGGCTTATGGTTTCGTGTTGTACAGAACAACGCTGACAACGGGAGGAAAAAGAGGAGATCTTCTCGTAAAAGGATTGCGGGATTATGCGTTGGTGTTCATTAACGGAAAACGAGCAGGTATTTTGGACCGGCGGCATGGGGACAGCACCATCCCTGTCGAGATGCCTAAAGGAAACGTTACGCTCGATATCCTGGTTGAAAATCTTGGCCGGATAAATTTTGGGCCGTATCTTTTGCAAAACAAAAAGGGCATCACGGGGGAAGTCCTGTTCAACGAGCAGGAATTAAAGAACTGGCGAATGTACTCCCTTCCTTTTAGCGACGTCAATGCGATCAGGAGAACGGCGAGCGGGGGACGATATACAGAGGCTCCAGTGATCCGAAGAGGGATATTTTACTTAACCGAAGCAGGCGATGCTTATCTCGACATGAGCAAATGGGGCAAGGGCGTGGTCTGGGTGAATGGATACAATCTCGGCCGTTATTGGAATGTAGGCCCGCAGCAAACGATCTATGTCCCGGGAGAATGGTTGAAACCAGGGAATAATGAAATCGTTGTGCTCGAGCTGACCAAGCCGCAGCAGGATGTTTTAAGGGGCATTGAAAGACCACTATTAAGCGAATTGCATGGAAAACAGAGATCGCATAGCGTTTCGGACGTTTCAAAATGAGACAATTGCCTGCCTCGTGTGCATGGCTCTCCTATCCTGCAACCGCCAACATACCCTGTTCGAAAAAATTTCTTCTTCCCTCTCCGGCATTTCGTTCAACAATACCATTGTCGAAAACGATTCCATCAACCCACTTTCTACGGTCAATATCTATGACGGGGGCGGCGTCGGCATCGGGGATTTCAATAACGATGGGCTGCAGGATATTTTTTTTACGGGCGGGATGGTGCCTTGCAAGCTATATCTCAATAAGGGCCATTTTCATTTCGAAGATGTCACCGCGAAAGCGGGGGTTGAAGGACTGGGAAGATGGGCCCGCGGGGTGTCCATAGTCGATATCAACAACGATGGGTTGATGGACATTTATATTTGCAATACCCTTTATAAAGACTCGCTGCGGCGGAGAAATATCCTGTACATCAATCAGGGTCCGGATAAAGACGGCATTCCTCATTTCAAAGACATGGCTGCCGAATATGGTCTGGACATCCACGTGCAGTCGACCATGGCCAGCTTTTTCGATTACGACAACGATGGCGATCTCGACCTATACCTCACGGTCGATGAAGCTTCGAGCCGCAATGAATCGGCTGTTTTTATAGGCCAGGACAGACCTTCAGGGGGGCCGAACCGCGGAAGACTTTACAGGAATGAGATGGATCCGCTTCTTGGCCATCCTGTTTTTCATGATGTTTCGGCTGAAGCGGGAATCCAATTCGAAGGGTATGGGCTTGCCGCAAGCATCTGCGATCTCAATAACGACGGCTGGAAAGACATCTATGTCTCCGATGATTTTATTTCGAATAACATCTTGTATATCAATAACCATGACGGCACTTTTACGAACAGGACCAAGGAATATTTCAAACACACCTCCTATAACAGCATGGGGCAGGACGTGGTGGACATCAACAACGACGGGCTTCCCGATGTAGTGGAGCTCGACATGAGCGCGGAAGACAACTATCGCAAAAAAACCATGTCGAACGCCATCAACACCAATAGCTATCAAAATCTCGAAAATTACGGCTACCAGGCGCAATATGTGCGTAATACCCTGCAACTCAACCAGGGTCCAACCATCGGACGGGACGACTCGATCGGCCTTCCGGTGTTCAGTGAGATCGGCTTTATGAGCGGGATGGCTCAAACGGACTGGAGCTGGACGCCGCTGGTGGTCGACTTCGACAACGACGGTTACCGTGACCTGGTTGTCACCAACGGCTTCCGGCGCGATTGGTCGGATCGTGACTTTATCGATTACCGGCAGCATTCCGGCGGGCTCAGGAGCAATATGCAAATGCTCGACATGATCCCGCAGGTAAAATTGCACAACTATGCCTTCAAAAACAATGGGGCATGCGGGTTCGATGATGTGAGCGGCAAGTGGGGTTTGGGCTTTCCGGCCTTTTCCAATGGCGCGGCATATGCCGATCTCGACAACGATGGGGCTATGGATATGGTGATCAATACCATCGATGGTGAGCCATTGCTGTACAGGAATACTTCGAGAGACAATGACACGGTTTCTACGCATTTTTTGAATTTGCAATTCAAGGGGGGAAAGCAGAATGTAAACGGTATCGGGGCCACCGTCAACATTTTTTATGCCCATGGCAAACAGCAGGTGTATGACAATAGTCCCTACCGGGGGTATCTATCGTCGGTACAGTGTATGGCACATTTTGGTTTGGGGAGAACAAGGCTCATCGATTCCGTTGTAATAAGATGGAATAACGGGAAGAAACAGACTATGGCAAATGTGAAGGCGGATCAGTGGTTGGTAGTCGATGTAAGGAATGCGAAGGAGGATTGCGCTTATGAGCAGCCGGTGGTTGCTCCGCATTCGCTTTTCAGGGAGGTGACCGCGGATGCCGGGATCAATTATACGCATAGGGATATGCCCGCGTTCGATTTCAACATTCAGGCCTTGTTGCCGCACAAATTCTCGGAGTATAATCCCGCCCTGGCGGCAGGCGATGTCAACGGCGATGGGCTCGATGATCTTATCGTCGGCGGGAACGCGACCAGCCCCGCGACATTGTTCTTGCAGCAGCCTAACGGGAAATTCCTTGAGAAGGCGCTTTTACCCCACGCCGGACGGGGTCAGGCGAAAGACGAAGGTATTTTACTTTTCGATGCGAATGGCGACGGCAAGCCCGACCTATACATCGCAAGGGGCGGATATTCAAGTGCCGCGGATACCGGCGGCTACCAGGATGGCCTTTATATCAACGACGGGCACGGGAATTTTTCCGCCGACACCGGCGCCCTGCCGCTGAATCATACCAGCAAATTATGCGTAAGGGCTTTTGACTTCAATGGCGATGGGAAATTGGATCTTTTTGTGTCGGGCCGGGTCGCCCCAGGGCAGTATCCCAGCCCGGTGAGCAGTTTCCTGTTTCGTAACGACTCGCGGGATGGCCATGTGCAATTCACGGATGTCACCGCGGAGGTCGCGCCGGAATTGAAGCATATCGGGATGGTGAGCGACGCGCTTTTTACGGATTTCGATGACGACGGGCAAACCGACCTTGTTTTGGTGGGAGAATGGATGCCGGTGACTTTCTTTAAACACACCGGGGGCAAATTTAAAAATGTTACTTCCTTGTCAGGTATCGGCGGCTTAACGGGTTGGTGGAACAGCATCGCCGCCGGCGATTTCCGGCATACGGGGAGGACCGATTATGTTGTCGGCAACCTGGGATTAAATACCTTTTATAGGGGTGACGAGAGCGCCCCCCTCGCCATTACCGCCAAAGATTTCGAGAGCAATGGGGCCTTTGTTGCCATAACCTCGCTCTATCTTCCGGATCAGCAGGGCCAAAAGAAGGAATTCCCGGCTTTTGGAAGAGATGATATTGCCAAACATTTCCCCGGTATCAAAACCAGGTTCCCTACGTATAAATCTTTTGCCCTGGCTACCATGGATGATATCCTTACGCCGGAACAGCGCAAGGGGGCGATTCGCCTGCAGGCTAACATGCTTCAATCCTGCTTTTTGCGAAATGACGGCGGCGGGAAATTCACTTTAATTCCTTTACCACGGGAGGCCCAGGCATCGGTTGTCAATGGAATGGTTGTCGACGACTTTGACGGCGACGGCAACCTGGATGTATTGATCAATGGAAACGACTATGGAACAGAGGCCGCTACCGGCAGATATGATGCCTTGAATGGGCTATTATTAAAGGGTGACGGCAAAGGGGGCTTTTCGCCTCGATCCATCGGGGAAAGCGGGATATACATTCCACACGATGGCAAGGCGCTGGTGAAATTAATGGGCCCGGCGGGCAATTACCTGCTTGCTGCAAGCCAGCACCAGGATGTGCTGAAGTTGTATCAATTAAAGAGGACGGTAAAAATGGTGCGGGTGAACGCGGATGATGTCAGTGCGGTTGTAACGTGCAGGGATCATAAGATGCGGAAGGAAGAGTTTTATTATGGAAATTCCTTTTTGTCGCAATCTTCGAGGTTTCTTTTAATCGACAGCATGGTTGAGTCGGTGACGATCAAAAATTTCAAGGGTGAACTGAGAAAACTAAATTTCGAAAAATAATCAGTATTATATATAATAAAATGGTATATTTAGCGGGAGAGAATTGCTCTGCTACGCATGAAATACGCCATCTGCTTATACTTCCTTTTTTGGAGGGGGGTCTGTTTTGCCTGCGACACATTAGGTGTACGTTACCTGGGGATCGACCAGGGGCTTTCCAACAATGCCGTAACCTGTATTTATAGGGACCACAATGGTTTCATGTGGTTCGGGACCTATGACGGATTGAACAGGTATGACGGGTATTCTTTCCGGGTTTTCAGGAATATTATTGGAGATTCGCTTTCGCTTGCGGACAATCACGTTTACTGCATCAACTCGGATAAGGAGAACAAGATCTGGGTAGGTGGAGGCAAGGGAGCGAGTGTGTATGACCCTTGCCGGGCCGCCTTTTTCACTCCGCGTTTCCTGAAGGGCAAGGAGAGCGTTCCACTGGACGATGCGATACTGGCGGTGGAGAACGCTGGCAACGTCATGCTGGTGGGCACGGCGCACAACGGGCTCATCGTGTTTACCGATGGCAAGTCGCCGGGCAAACAGATCGCCCTTCCGGGTGGAGGCGATCTCCGTTACCAGGTTCCCGCCATTGCATATGACTCCATACGCCGCATGGTATGGATCTTTGCGGGCAATCACGGCCTGTACCAGTATGCGCTCAGCGGCGGGCGGCTAACTCCGGTTGTGCCGGGCCTGATGCAATGCAACTGCCTTTATGCAAGCTCGAACGGCGAGCTGTTTGTCGGAACGGATGACGGCGTATACAAAGTTTGCAGAAATGTGGCGAAACCGTTCGAACCGGTCCCGGGGATGATCATCAGGGATATGGCGGAAGACCCGCAGGGTGAGCTTTGGATCGCTACCGACGGGAATGGATTATGGCACCTGCCGCGGGGCGGCAACAAGGCCCTGCCGCTTTCTTCGATGGGCGCCACTACGAACAGCAATGCCGTTTATGCCGATTACATCGACGCCGAGGGCCGGCAGTGGGTTGGGACACTCAGAGGGGGAGTCAATATCCTGGAGAAGAACCTCAGCTTGTTTAAAACGATATCGTATCATAAAGGCAAAACGGAGGATGTCAACGACTTCATCCTGTCTTTTTGCGAGGACGACCGGTCGAACTTATGGATCGGGACGGATGGGGCAGGACTACGCTATTGGGATAAACAAAAGAATGTATTCACCAAATATGTTCATTCCGAGGCCCCAGGTTCTATCAGCAGTAACTTCATCACCTATATCACCAGGGATTTCAGGAACGATATCTGGATCTCCGCGTGGTTTGGGGGGATAAATAAGCTCGACAAATCGAACAACAGCTTCAAACACTATTCCTGTTACAATCCTTATCAGAAGATCGAGGAAAAGAATGTCTGGGAGATCTATGAAGACAGCAAACGGCGTTTATGGGCGTGCGCCAGCAACACCGGCCACCTCTTTTTGTATAATAGGCCGGCCGATACTTTCGAGCTTTATGATACCGCCATCTACGATCTGCAGGTATTAACGGAGGACAGGGAGGGTAATCTTTGGGGAGGCAATTACAATTCTTTAATACGGATAGATGCGGAAAAAAAGAGCCATCGGACCTTCTTTATAGGTTATCCCATAAGAAGCATTCACGAGGATAGCCGGCACCATCTTTGGGTTGGCACCGAAGGAGGTGGGCTGCTGTTGTTCGACCGGGAAAAGGGAGCCTACAAGCAATTGACGACAAAGGAAGGTCTGCCCAACAATGGAATATTGAGGATACTGGAAGACGATCAGGGCAATCTCTGGCTCAGCACCTATTATGGTTTGTGTCGTTACAACCCGGCTTCGAATACGTTCAGGAACTTTACGCAGGCCGATGGATTGCAAAGCAACCAGTTTAGCTTCAATGCCGCCATGATTGCCGGGAACGGAGCGTTCCTGTTTGGAGGCATCAAAGGTTTCAACAGCTTTTACCCGGATAGCATTTACGACAAGCGAACCATCCCCCGGCTGTTCCTCACAGGGATAAAGATCGACAACTCGCCTGTCGAAACGGATACGGCCTATGTTACCGCACACGATAAAGACCTGATTACCGGCATAACCGTTCCTTTCGATAAGGCTATCCTTTCGTTTGATTTTACCGCCTTGCAGTATTCCAACGCGGACAACCTGCATTACGCTTATTATTTAAAAGGATGGGATAAGGATTGGGGAATCGCGGGCAATGTCAGATCGGCCAATTATAGCCATTTGCATGAGGGTTCCTATGGATTTTATGTGCGGGTCATGAATGCGGATGGGGTTTGGAATGGAGAAGTGCAATTGCTATCCGTTATCGTGTTACCGCCATGGTACCGAACTTGGTGGGCCTACCTGCTTTATGCGGCATTTGCCGTTGGCATTGTCTATGCGTTCGTGTATTATTACCGGCGCCAGGAACGATTGCGCTATGAGATAAGACTTGCCTTAGTTGAAAAACAAAAGGAAAAGGAACTTACGGAAAGAAAGATCTCCTTTTTCACGGATATTTCGCATGAATTCCGGACACCTCTTACCTTGATCGTAAGCCCCTTGAGGGACCTGATGGCTGAAACAACTTCCGGGGTAGTTCAAAACAAATTATCGACCGTTCACCGGAATGCGCGGCGTTTATTAAGTTTGGTCGATCAGCTGCTGTTGTTCAGGAAGGTCGAATCCATAGAGCAACAACTCTACCTTTCGAATTTCGACATCAACGAGGCCTGTAATGAGGTGTTCCTAAGTTTTGCACAACGGGCAGCGGCCAAAAATATCCGTTTTACCTTCGACAGGCCTTTGGATGAGGTATTCTATTGTGGAGATAAGGAGAAGATCGAAATAATTTTGTTCAACCTTCTTTCAAATGCATTAAAGTATACACCCGGCGGCGGAAAGGTGGAATTGTCGCTGACGGACGGGGGCGGGCAACTTTGTATCATCGTCAGGGATACCGGGTGTGGGATCGCTGAAAATATCAGCAGCCGGCTGTTCGATGCCTTTTACCAGGCCAACAATACTGAAAAGGCTTCGCAAAGCGGGTTTGGTATCGGGCTATATGTTTCAAAGCGGCTTGCGGTTGCGCATTCGGGATCATTGTCCTACGTTAGTAAAGAGGGCATGGGCAGTACTTTCACGCTGATCCTCCCGAGAAATAAGTCTACTTTAACCGAGTATGCCAGGAGCGATCGCCCAAGCATTATTCACGAATTGGTGGAAGAAAGCCCCGAAGAGGCGGGCAAGGCCACAGACAATGAGTCAAAGGTTATCGACAAGATCATTTCCGGCCTGCCGACGATGGTGGTCGTAGACGACGATGCTGACATGCGAGGCTATGTGAGGGAAATATTCGCCGGAGGGTTCAACATCCTTGAATCGGAGGATGGAGTTTCTGCTTTTGCTTTGATCAGCAAGGAATTGCCCGATATCGTCGTGAGTGATGTGGTGATGGGCAAGATGGATGGGATCGAGTTATGCCGGAGACTTAAAGAAAATGCGCAGCTGGCGCATATTCCCATCATTTTATTGACGGGGAGCGCATCGGAAAAATCGAGGCTTGCCGGGTTGGAGTGTGGGGCTGAAGACTATGTGAGCAAGCCTTTTAGTAAGGAATTGATCGTTGCCAGGGTTCAGAATATTTTGAGATCCAGGAGCAGGCTGCAGCAATATTTCTTCAATACGATCACGCTGAAGCCCACGTCCAGCATCGAGGCCGATCACAAAGAATTTTTGGAGCGGTGTATCGAGATCGTGGGGCAGCATATGGATAATCCGGACTT
>JAICXX010000006.1 GCA_025934485.1 Chitinophagaceae bacterium | reverse complement strand
GTCCGAATCTTAATCCTGGCTCCCCGCTCGTACGTGAAGAACAGGTACAAGGTGGTCGGCTTTGGATTCAGGATGGATTTGGGATACTGCTTTTTAAGCCGTTTAAGTTCGGCTACTGTCTCTTTCAGCCCGTCCTTTGGGATGGATGGCAGGAAAGGTTTATCGAGGTAGAAGTTTACGAATGCCATAGTCCGAAGTTACGGAAATTAAGCCAGAAATCTCGGACATATTTCGGACAGTTTTACTTGTCTTTGAACGGATAAACGAGGTTAAGATTTTATCTTATTTTGCTTAAATGATTAATTATCATATTAATAAAGGGAAACTGAATTTTGTCTAAGTTTCAATTTATCGCTAGGTTCGAATCCTGTCTTCCCGACAATGAGTCTAAAGCTATCAAAGTCAAGAAGCCCGTAACACTTGGTGTTGCGGGTTTTTTCTTTTTTCAAAATCATTTTGCGCCAATGTATTTCAATCACGGGGTGACCTGAGCGGTGACCTCATCCGAAGCCACTTTTTCGCTACCCTTAGTTATAATCCGGGCTGTTTTGCACTCCCAATTAAATTAACGTCAATGAGTTCAAGTTTCTTCACCATGCCGGCAACAGTACTCTTATATTTTTTGAAATGATCCGTACTAATATGCTTCAGGTAGGCCGAACTGTCTGCGTAAATCTCCAGTATTGTTATTAGGTTAGGATTCTTTTTATCAGCCACTGCGTAATAAGTCAATACACCCGGTTCGCGCCGGACAGCGGTTTGCATCTGCTCAAGTAACGCTGCGTTATAAGCCTCGAGTTGTGCAGGATCAACCTCGATTTTCGCTAATCGGATCATGCGGTTATCCATTTGGGCGTGTGCGCCGTTTGCGGAAAAGATCGAGATACAAAAATAGACTAGTAACTGCAAAAAACGGCCGGTTTTCATTTTTTAGAATTTTTGGTATTCGTATAGATTATCTAAACTTAGGTTATCGCGTGTTAAGCCAATAATCGGGAATGGCAGCATTGCCAAATTCTCGATCGATAGACTGACCATAGTTGAGATCATAGTTAGCTACGGCGGCTTTTATAATGTCTAAGGCATCGGGCAGCCCGGCGGTTACAACAGCGCTGTCAAGGTTGACAGCGAATTTCATTGATCCTCGGGTTTTGCGAAAGTAAAAAGATACTGACAAAAGCTTATTTTTAAGCCGAACAGCTTCGATCTAACACCGCGGAATATGTTAAAACTGCTCCCAATTTTCTTTTTTATCACCACAGCCATGGCCGCCGCCGGCCAAAAACCGCTGCAGCCCATCCATTTCACCGTCTCCATGGCGCAGCCGGAAAAGCATTGCTTCCAGGTCATGATGCATCTGCCAGCCATGCCGTCGGATTCTCTCGACCTCTTTTTACCCCGCTGGACACCCGGTTATTATCAGCTGCTGGATTTTGCGCGGCAGCTATCCGGTTTCAAGACCAGCGACGGTCGGTGGACCCAGCCCGATTCCAGCAGATGGCGGATTTATGCCCGCAAAGGCACGCCAATCACGGTAACCTACACGATCAAAGCGGAAAAACATTTCGTGGCCAACCCCTATCTGGGACCGGATCACGCCTATATCCTCCCCGGTGGCGTATTTCTCTATCCCGGCGGAATGATCAATTCTCCCGCTGTGATCCACCTGCATTCCAACCCCGGCTGGACTTCCGCCACAGGGCTCACCAAAGACGGTAGTGACTATTATGCCCACGATTTTGACGAGTTATACGATGAACCCATCCTCGCGGGCCCATTGGAAACCTTGCCGACGTTCACCGTCAGGGGTGTCCCGCATACTTTCACGGGGATCGACCTTGGAGATTTTGATAAGACCGGTTTCAATAGAGATCTTCAAAAAATAGTGGAGGCCGGATCGGCCCTCATCGGCGATATCCCCTACGATCATTATGTCTTTCTCGCCATCGGCGACGGCCGTGGCGGTATCGAACACGCCAACTCCTGCTCCCTGAGCTTCAATGGCAAAGATCTCCAAACGGAAAATGGCCGGCGGAGGATGCTGAGCTTTATTGCCCATGAATATTTTCACGGCTACAATGTAAAGCGCATACGGCCGGTTGAGCTAGGGCCCTTTGATTATCAGCGGGCAGATCGCACGAACCTCCTTTGGGTGTCGGAAGGATTTACAGTCTATTATGAATATATCCTGCTGAATCGTGCGGGCATAACCAATGCAGACGATTTTTTTCATGCACTGGAGAATAACATTGCCGCCTATGAGAATACTACGGGGCATCTTTACCAGAGCCTTACGGAGGCCAGCTATGAAACCTGGTCCGACGGCCCCTTTGGTGGATCGTTGGAAAAGACCATCTCGTATTACGATAAAGGACCCGTCGTCGCCGCGCTCCTCGACCTGGCCATCCGTCATCAGACCCATAACGCCTCCTCGCTTGACGACGTCATGGTGCGGCTCTACCGCGAATACTATCAACAAAAAAAGCGCGGCTTTTCGGATGCGGAATTCCGTCAGACCTGCGAAACGATCGCGGGAACGTCTTTAGATGAATTGTTCAGCTACGCCACCACCACCAAAGACCTGGATTATGACAAATATCTCGGCTATGCGGGGCTGCGTCTCGAGCGTGACGGCAAAACCTTTCACATCCGCCCGGTGGCTCAGCGGGAGGAGCTCCAAACAGTCATTCGGAACGCATGGCTGCATTAGCGGTCAATTCCAGACCCCATTCCTTTCCGTCAATACGATCGGCTCCCCGTCCGTTACGACGATCGTATGTTCGTGCTGCGCCATAAAGCCGCCTTTATTTCCAACCATTGTCCAGCCGTCCTTCAAGGTCTCGGCATATGTCGACGTCGTAGAGATAAAGGTTTCGATCGCCACGACTGAATTCTTTCTGAATCTCGTCAGGTTATACCGGTCTCTGTAATTGGCGATCTCGTGCGGTTCTTCGTGAAGCCCCCTGCCTATTCCGTGCCCGGTTAAGTTCCTGATCACTTTGTAACCCCGTTTCTTGGCCTCGGTCTCCATCAGTTGCCCGATATCCGAAAGGCGAACGCCCCCCTTTATGCTGTAGATCGCTTTGTGCAGGATCTGTTTTGAAGCGGCTACCAGATGTTGATGATGGTGAATGTCTTCTCCAAGTACAAACGAACTGCCATTGTCCGACCAGAAACCATGGAGCTCGGCCGAAACATCGATATTAACCAGATCGCCTTCTTGTAGTATTCGGCTGTCGGATGGAATCCCATGACAAAATTCATTGTTCACGCTGATACAAGTCCAGCCCGGAAAACCATAGGTCACATAGGGCGCCGATCTTGCCCCGAGATCCGCGAGGATCTGTGCTCCATAGTCGTCTAATTGCTTTGTCGTCATACCGGGTCGGGCATAGTCGCTCATTTCTTTCAGGGTGTAAGCCACGGCCTCACTCGCCTTTTGCATCCCGATCAGTTCGCTTTCTTTTGTTATGGACATGGCACAAAGGTACAGACCTTCCCGGGACCTGCCTATTATTCCATCCTCAGTTTCGGCCTCACCCAGGCAACATAGCGCGCCAGCGCCTCATCTGATTCCGGTGCCCGGCCGGCCGCCATCTGAAAGGTATGTTGCATACCGGGGAAGATATCGATCCGTACATCGACACCGGCTTGTGAGGCACGCTCCGCCAGGACCCGGCTGTCGTCCAGAAGAAGTTCCTCGCTACCCACCTGGATATAGATGGGCGGAAGCCCTTGCAGGTCGGCATATAGCGGATTGGCATACGGATCCCGGGGATCTCCCTTTTCTCCAAGATACATAGCCGCGATCGCGGAGACCCACTCCCTGGTGAATAGGAGATCCTTCCCGGCGTTGGCACCCAGCGAATCCATGATCCCTTCCATGTCATACCATGGAGAGATGGGCATCACCGCCGCCGGGAGGGGAAGCCCCTGAGCTCGCGCTAGCAACAGCGTGGTGATACAAAGATTGCCTCCGGCGGAATCGCCCATAAATGCAATATGATCCGCCAAAATATCCTGGGCAAGAAGCCAGCGGTACGCGCCCAGTGCATCGTGGAGCTGCGCAGGATAGGGATGTTCCGGCGCATAGCGATAATCCAGGATCAGGGCCCGGCACCCCACGGCCTTGGCCACATGGGCAAAGAGCTTCCGATGGGTGTACATGGAACCGGAGAAAAAGCCTCCTCCATGGAAACAAAGGAGAACCCGATCGGTAACGCCGCTTTTGGGGATGGCCCACATTGCCGGCACTCCACCCGCATACGTCTCGATATAATCTACACCGCGTGGTTCGGCGGTGAGGCCGCTCCATCCTTCCCCGAAGTCCCGGGCGGCGGCTAAGGATTCATGTTTATCTGCGGCGGCGGCGATTGTACGCCACCACTGGCTTACTGTTTCTATTTGTTTGCTCATGCCGCAAAATTGAGGCATCGGACGTCCCGATACAACAAGCACTTCTGACTTCCTTAGGGGGATATTGTGACATCAAATAGCGGTAAATTCGTATCATGAAGACCATATCGATGTTTATTCATGAAGACGTATATACTTCCTCTATAGGCGGAGTGATAGACCTGCTCACAGGCGCTAACTTGTACATGACGGAACGGGGCCGCCCTCCTGCCTTCCGATTGGAACTGGTCGCAGAGAGAACGAAGAACATACAGCTCGACGAACCCGCCCAATTCCTCTGTTATACGACGATGGATAAGGTCAAAGACCCCGATCTTGTCCTCATCCCCGGATTCAAGGGAGATCCTCAGGCCATTCTTTGCAAATACGCTGCCGTCGTCGATTGGCTTTGCGAAATGTATCGCTGTGGTGCGGAAGTCGCCAGCCTATGCGTGGGCAGTTTCTTCCTGGCCGAGGCAGGCTTGCTGAATGGAAAGACGGCTACCTCGCATTGGGCGGCTGCAGAATCCATGCAGTCGCATTATCCGCAGATCATCGTGCAGTCGGACCGGCTTATAACCGATCAGGAAGGCGTATATACCAGTGGAGGTGGATTTTCAGCCCTGAAGCTGATCCTCTACCTGATCGAGAAGTTCTGTGGACGGGAGGTAGCGCTGGAGGTAAGCAAGCGGTATTCCATCGAGATCGACTATAGCAGTCAGGCGCACTTTGCGGTATTTGCAGGGCAGCGCCGGCACCATGATGAGGAGATCCTGAAGTCCCAGGCCTATATCGAACGGCACTATGCCACGCTCCTATCCATCGAGGAGGTATCGGCCCAGTGCAGTACCGGGAAGCGCAATTTCATCCGCCGTTTCAAGGCGGCTACCCATAATACCCCCATGGAATACCTTCAACGGGTTCGGGTGGAAGCCGCAAAGAAGGCATTGGAGAACGAGAACTGGCCTTTGGATCAAGTCATGGACCGTACGGGCTATGAGGACATCAAGACCTTCCGGATGATTTTCAAACGGCTCACAGGTCTCACGCCCCGCGAGTACCGCAAGAAGTATTCGAGATTGTCTTAGGACATTTTTTGCGTTTTTAGTCAGGCGTTCTCCCATTGTTGCATCCTTATCCCTATTTGTCCATCCAGCATCGCAAATTCCTTAGCGCCCCAGGGCCGCAGCGTAACTTCCTTAAGATTGGGGTGCAACAGCTCCGGGAATTTGCCGGCGACGCTGGCGAAGACCTCGTCGATATTGTTGGTCACGAGCCGGATCTCCGGATGTTCTTTTTCGGCGTACTCCGCATGCTGAAAAAGCATGATGCTCAGGCCGTCTTTGTTGACCACACAAAAAGGGTTGTCGGTATTCAGCTCGTCGTGACCCATGGTGAATTCAAGACAGTCGATAAAAGTCCGGAGCCCTATCCGGATGTCTGCGTAAAAAATGCTGGGAATAGACCAACGCTCCGCATTTTTTGTCTTAAAAAGCCCGCTCCCATGAGCGGGTTTTATTTTATTTATATGCTTCTCCAAATATTCCTATGCCCGGAAAATGAACTTCATGGTACTTTAACACTCGACTATCAAGACCCATACCCTCAATGTCCCTATCGTATGAAAACGTATATCCTTTCCTGCCTGGTTGCAATGCTCGCCGCTCTTGGCAATTTGTCGGCGCAGTATACCCCAACGCTCGAATTCGCGTCCGTTGGAGGACCGTCCGGTTCAGGACCATCGATCGCGGCTAAGTCGGTTACCTTCGAGAACAATACCAACAACCCTTCGGGTAATGGCTTCGTAGCCTTTACGGCGCCCACGACAACCGTCACCTTTAGCCTGAGCAACCAGCAATATCCCCTTTCGGCCACCTATAGCAGCACAGGCGCTTCCGTAGTGTTCGGCGGCGGTAATAACCTCGGCCAGAAAGCGATCAACGGACTCAACTACTATTATACAATGGGGAATTATTCGGCGCCCGTGAATGGAGATTTCACTTCCGCCGGTACGATCACCGCCGGCACCGGTATGGATATTACCGCGAACTATAGCCTCCAGATATTCACTTCCGTAATGGGATTATACGCTGCAGGCGCTTCTTCCTCCGGCACTTATTATATGGCTGATCTCACCATCACTTTTAATACACTGGTCACCAATCCGGTGATCCATTTTATCGGACTTGGAGGCGTGGGCGGCGGATTAGGATTTTCAAATGAATTTACACTGGTCACCCCATCGCTTACCTTAACGCGTCTTTCGGGGTCAACGGAATTCGCCGTCTCCGGCACCCAGATCTTAAACACGGCCGCCACCATCGGCGGTACCACCGGATCGGGGGGCGCCAGCGGATCGGTCCTCGTCAACGGCACAAATATTTCGAGCCTGACCTTCCATGTGAATATGCGGGGAGACGGTAGCGCAACCACCTGGCCAAATCCATCCGGAAATACATCGGGAGACGGCTTTATGATCGGGGTTTCCTTGCTTACTCTTAATTCGATACTTCCCTTATCGATAACCGACTTCACCGCAACATCCGCGAGTACGGGAGCCCAATTGCAATGGAATGCGGCGGCTGGTGCAAACTCCAGCTTTTTTGACGCAGAATCCAGCAGGGATGGTGCCACGTGGCAGGATATCGCCATGGTCATGGCGACGGGCGATGACCATACCACGTATGCTTACAGCGATCCCAGCGCTGCCGCCGGAAATAATTATTACCGGATCAAGGAGGTCAATGCGGCTGGGAACGCCGTCTATTCGCCGGTAAAAACAGTATACATCGACGTCCCGTCGGCGGCAAAGCTCTTTCCGAATCCGGTGAGGAACAGGTTATTCATCACCGGCAATGGCAGCGCCGTACAATCGGTGATCGTTACCGCTGCCGACGGCAGGGAAATGAGCCGATACACCGGCCTTGTTGCAGGAAAGAGCATCGACATGAGCTCCCTGCCCGCGGGTATGTATTTCGTCACGATCGGCTATGTATCGGGCTCGAAGCAAACGACGTCGATCGTTAAGTATTGATCAAAGGGTAGAGTTTTTTACCCAGTCCGCCGCAGGCCTGGTTATTGCCCCGGTTGGCCGGATTGCCCCGATTGCGATAAGTTTTTATTGTTGAAAAAGGCCCAGAACAAATCCAGCATAAACCCGCTGTTGCGGAGACTCACATCGTTCCAGCCTGCCTGGCTGGTGTTGTCGACCTTGCTGATCCCCAGATTGTACCGCAAACCGATGCCAAGGCCTATCGGGCTTTGATAACCTACACCGGCGCCCCATCCAAACTCTGCGTTGTTGGTGAGATCCCGGACACTTTGATCTTGCCAGTGCGAGTTGCTAATGTTGATGCTGAATTCGGGGCCGGTTTCAATGAAAAATCCGCCGTCGAACCTGAATTTGGCCATCACGGGCAGGCTGAGGTAATCCACCCTGAAGTGGCTGCTGTTGGTACCCACGCTTACCGTATTTTGGGACGAGGTGGTATTTATTTTGGCGCCTTCCCTTGTGAACAATAGCTCGGGCGCTATCGCAAAGTGACTGCCCAAAAAGAAATTCGTGAATATACCCGCGTTCCAGCCGGCTTGCATAGAAAAGGAGCTATAATATTGGTTGCCGCTCCCCATGAATGTACTTAGATTACCGCCTCCTTTGACACCCCATTGAAAGTTCTGTCCATAAACTTGTCCTCCGGCCGTGAGAAGGCCCATTATCACAATCGCCAATGTCTTTTTCATAAAGTTGTTTCTAAAAACTGCCCTCAAATTCTGTGCCTCGTCGACGCCCGCGCCTCATTCACTCCGCAGCGCCTTTATCGGATTCGCGAGGGCCGCGCGCACCGCCTGGAAGCTCACGGTGAGTATAGCGATAGCCAGCGCCAGTGCGCCGGCGAGGCCAAAGACCCACCAGTGGACCCGTGTCCGGTACTGATAATTCTCGAGCCAGCCATGGAGTACCCAAAACGCCAGGGGAAATGCGATGATACAGGAGATGGTTACCAACTGAACGAATTCTTTTAGCAAAAGGCCCATGAGACCCCGCACGGAGGCTCCGAGCACCTTGCGGATGCCGATCTCTTTTACCCGGCGCTCCGCCGTATAGGCAGCAAGGCCAAACAGACCTAAACAGGAAATGAGAACAGCCAGGACCGCGAAGATGCCGGCCAGCTTACCGATGAGCGTTTCGTTAACGAATAGCCAGTTGAACTCTTCGTCGGCAAATCTGTAGGTGAAGGGCTGGTCGGGACTGGCAGCGGTGACTACCGCGGCTGTTTTAGCGAGCGCCTGCGACAGATCGACATTCGGCTTGAACCGAAGGGCCATCACGGTGGCATTCATTGGCGAGCAGGAAAGAACCAGCGGGGCGCTTGCGCCATAGACATCATTGAATACTACATCGTGCATGACGCCCACTATATGGTTATCCGCGGTGCCCTGCGTAAAAATGCCGCCTACCCTTCCTTCCTTGCCCATGAGTTTGGCCAGGCTTTCGTTGATGATCACACTGACGCTGTCCATCCCCGGTGTGGAATAGAAGTCCCTGCCGCTGATGAGTTTCATGTGCATGGTGGAAAGATATTCGGGGCTTACACGATTGTAATGAATGGGGATGACGCTGTTGGGGTCTTTCCCCTGCCAGGCCGCCCCGGTACCCGAGCTGTATACATGTAGGGCATCGTGCAGACTTACCGCCGCATTTTCAACATAGCCGGTGGCGAGGAGCTTGTCTTTGAGCGCTTCGAAGTGCTCCTTCATATTCCCATGTATGTCTATATACACAAGATTGTTACGGCTATAGCCAAGATCGCGGTCTTTGATATGTTGCACCTGCTGGTAGATGATCACGGTGCCGATGATCAGGGCGATGGAAGCGGTGAACTGGGTAATGACGAGTCCTTTCCGGATAACGGCTGCGCCGCCGCTGGTCTTTATGCGCAATCCCTTTAGTACATGCACCGGATTGAAGGACGAAAGATAGAAGGCCGGATAGCTACCTGCCGCGAGACCGGTGACGAGGGTAATAGCCAGCAAGCTCAACAGATGGCGGGGCTGTAAAAGGTGGATATGAAGCTGTTTGTTCACCAGGCTGTTGTAGGCCGGAAGAAACAGATACAGAAGGGCTATCGCGAGCCCAACGGACAGCAGGGAAAGGAGCAAAGCCTCGCTCATGAATTTGCCAATAAGGTTGTTCCGCCCGGCGCCCACTACTTTGAGTACGCCCACTTCCCTGGCCCGTTTTTCAGAGCGGGCGGTGGAGAGGTTCATAAAGTTGATACAGGCGATAAGCAGGATGGCGGCGGCGATCAGCGAGAACAAACGAACATAACGGATAGCACTATCCGTCGGCACACCGTTCTCGAATTTGTCGCGAAGATGCCAGTCGTTCATGCTCCACATCGCAAGCGTATTCTTTTGGCCGCTCACCTTTCGGGCGAGGTAATGGGTCAGCTGTTTGTCGATGGCGGCCGGTGAGGCGGAAGGGTCGAGCTGCACATAGGTCTCGGCCATTGGATTCGTCCAGCCTTTTAGCCAGGTATTGGCATCCTCCCATGTGGTATAGGGGGAGATCCATTGGCAATGGAAGCTGCAGTTATCAGGCAGGTCGGCGTAGACGCCCGTGACTTTGTAGAGGCCATCGACGGAATAGGCCTCACCCGCGTCCATGTTGATCGCCCTCCCCATCGGGTCCTGGTCGCCGAAACAGGAGCGGGCCAGGGATTGGCTGATGACCACCGCATGTGGTTGGTTGAGGGCAGTGGCGGCATCGCCCTGAAGGAAGTTCAGCGTGAACATGGATATCCAGGAGGGGTCTGCATAGAGGCCGTTTGTTTTTATCCTTTTGTCACCGATAACCGCCAGCTCGTCCATGCGCCAGCTGATCCGGCCGCTGTTCTTTATGCCCGGTATCTCGGCTCTTACCGCACTGGCCACTTCTCCGGGGATATCCAAAGACGTGCTGATGCCCTGGTCCGATCTTTCGTTCTCTACGATCCGGTAGATGTAGTTGTGTTGGGCAAAATTGTGATCGAAAGTGAGCTCATCCTCCACCCAGAGCAGGATGAAGGCGGCGCAGGTGATGCCGATGGAGAGCCCGGCGATGTTGAGGAAACCGAATGCACGGTGTTTCCAGAGACTGCGGAAGGCTGTTCTGAGTGAGTTGCGGAGCATATGGCGAGGATTTGGTTTGTACCTACCTGATAGTACTGTCAAAATCGCCAATGGTTACAAGGCGGCGGAAAGTTTTTTTCTACCCCGGATGGCCACCAGCCTGGACTGTTTCTTCGCCCGATACCGGCGGCTATCCGCCGGTGTGGCCAGATCGATCGTCAGCGAGATCGCATGCATCCCTTCTTCCTGCTTGCGGATGAGTTGATGCCGGTCGGGATAGATCAGCTGCAGCCGCCGTTCGATATTGGCCACGCCGATACCGCCTGAGCAGTGCGACTGCACTTGAAGGTCGGCGCTATTGACCACCCTGAACAGCAGCCGGCGATCATCGACGGTCAACTGAATGTTGATCCATACCTTTCCCAGCTGCTGCGCAGCGCCATGTTTGAAGGCATTCTCGATAAAGGGCTGGAACAGCATGGGCGTGATCAGTTTGTCCCCGATGTCACCGGAGAATTCGGTCACGATATCCAGCCGGTCGCCATACCGCTCTTTTTCCAGATCGATATAATCCTGGCAGAAGGCGATCTCCTTCTTCAAGAGCACCTGGGCGTCCTGGCATTCGTTGAGGACATGGCTTAGTATGGCGGACAGCCGCAGCAGCATTCCCGGCGCCCGCGGCGATCTTTCGAGGATAAGCGTATAGAGATTGTTCAGCGTGTTGAATAAAAAATGTGGATGCAGCTGTGCTTTGAGCAGTTCCAGCTCCGCGTCGGTCTTTTCCTGTTTCAGCTGCAGCTTTTGCAGCAGCTCCACCCGCCAGTATCTATAGAGGTGGAGAAAAACCGCAAAACCCGCGACAACCTCGTTGACAAAGATGGGATAGATGTCGAAGAACTCCGGTAACGCCTGCCGGAAGCTGGGGCGCGGCCCTTCGGGCCAGCAATAGGGATAGGCCAGGTAAAGATGCGTCAGGAAAGAAAGGATGATCAGCACCGCGAACCAAACGCACGACATCAGCAGAAAGCTGCGGTATTTCGATCGCAGCAGGTATCGGTCCACCAGCCAATAAACCGTCACATAGGCATTCACCATACAGAAGGGCATCCAGCGGACCGCCAGCTGTAGTCCATCGAAGGGACCCATATACTCGTCTACAGCGAGAAAAGAATAACTCACCAGGAACATCAGCCAGAAAAGGCCGTGCCGGTAAAAGCGATAACGCCATTGGTTACTATGAATGATCTTGTTCATGTTAATCGATCGTCAGCGAAACGATGGTGACACCCTCCGCTGTTTCCCGGCTGAGCTTGTACCGGTCGGGATACAACAGGTCCAGCCGCCGGATGGCATTTTCGACACCGGCGGCGACAGGTCTCACGGGTACGATGTCCTCATCGGCCTCCGCGCTGTTGATCACTCTAAAAAAAAGCTGGTTGTGCAGCACGGACATCTCGATGCTCATCCACACCTTGTCTTCCTGATCGGCCACCCCTTGCAGAAAAGCACTTTCGATAAAGGGCTGGAACAGCATCGGTGCGATCATCCTACCGGCGACGGGTCCGGAAAAGTCCAAAGAGACGTCGAGCCGCTCGCCATATCGTTCCCGCTCCAGCTCGATGTAATCTTTGCAGATGCTGATCTCGCGCTCCAGCGGGACCTCGGCGCTCTGGCATTCGTACAATACATAGCTCAGGATGGCGCTAAGTCGCATCAGCATCTGTGGCGCCTTATCGGATCGTGCGATCACCAACGCATAGAGATTGTTGAGGGTATTGAACAGGAAATGCGGATGCAGTTTTGCCCGGAGCAACTCCAGCTCCGCCTTGGTTTTTTCCTGGCGCACCTGCAATTTCTGCCAGACCTCGCGGCGCCAGAATTTAAATAGCGTGATGCCTATGCCCAGCGCCGCTATGACATTCACGATGGTGAAAACCGAGACATCGAGGATGCCGGTGATGGTATGCAGCACATCGGTTGTGGGTAAACCACCGGCGACCAGCCTGTCGCGATGCACAACAAAGTAGCTCCAGAAATAATTTATGGTTAGACATACAAGCCCCCAGGCGCAATACCAAAAGAAAAAGGGCCAATAGGCGGACTTCATCAGCAACCGCGGCACCAGCCGGTAAAGCACGAAGTAGACGAAGAGTAGGTTAAACGGTAGATAGCACAGCGCCATCCCGATCGCCCTGAATCCATGATCGGGCAGGTCCATCACCTGGAAGACCACGAGGTAGCACAGCCAAAAAAAGGCATGTCTTGCCAGCCGGTATCCCCAGGCATTGTTGAACACGAAATGATTGACGAACGCCCGCATATACTAATTTACCCAATTCCGCCTGTTTTTGGAAGCAGCAAGCGGGTTTTCAACAGACAACCGGATTCGCCGCCGAACGACACGCCGAACGACCATGTCCCGGTCCTCACCGCCAAAGGATCATGTCCCGGCCAGCACCGCCGGAAATTCACGGGAATGTTATATGTTTGACGGATGAATCAGGCACAACGAACCGGCAATTCCACCTCGCGCATCCTTTTAGCTAGTCTGGCAGGCACTACGATAGAATTCTTTGACTTTTATATCTACGCCAACGCGGCAGTATTGGTCTTCCCCAAATTGTTCTTCCCGGCAAGCGACCCGACTTCCTCCACCTTGAATTCCCTCGCCACCTTTGCCCTGGCTTTTTTCGCCCGTCCGCTGGGCGCCGCGATATTCGGCCATTTTGGCGACCGAAAGGGTCGGAAAGCCACCCTCGTAGCGGCCTTGATGACCATGGGCCCTTCTACCGTGGCGATAGGGCTTCTACCTACCTATCATCAGATCGGCATTCTCGCCCCTGCCCTGCTGGCCTTGTTCCGGTTTGGCCAGGGACTGGGTCTTGGCGGCGAATGGGGCGGCGCCGTCCTGCTGGCGATGGAGAATGCGCCGGAAGGCAAAAAGGCCTGGTATGGCATGTTCCCGCAACTGGGAGCACCACTCGGCTTCGTTCTGTCCCTCGGCACTTTTCTTATCCTCGGCAATGTCCTCACCGATAAACAATTCTTTGACTTTGGCTGGCGTATTCCTTTTATCGCCAGCGCCATTCTCGTGTTTGTCGGACTCTATGTCCGGTTGAAGATCACGGAGACGCCCGACTTCCTGAAGGTGATGGAGCAGGATCAACGGGTTAAGGTCCCCGTGGCCGATGTATTCGTCAAACACACCCGGGCAATCGTTTTGGGAACGGCGGCTGCCATTACCACCTTTCTGCTGTTCTATCTGATGACGGTCTTTGCCCTGAGCTGGGGTACCTCGGTACTGCATTATTCCAAACCCACCTTTGAGATCCTGCTCATGATCTCGATGTTGTTCTTCGCCCTTGGTATCCTGCTTTCTGCCGGGCTGGCCGATAAATACGGGCGCATGAATATCCTGATGCTGGCAACGGCGTTGATCCTCGTGTTCGGACTGGTCTTTGCTCCCTTGTTCGTCAGCGGCAATCTCGTGTTGACCGGTGTCTTCCTGGGAGTGGGGATGTTCCTGATGGGACTCACCTATGGTCCGCTGGGCACGGCGCTTTCCGAGATATTCCCTGCCGCGGTGCGCTACACCGGCTCCTCGCTGGCCTTTAACCTGGCGGGCATCATCGGCGCGTCGCTGACGCCCTATCTGGCTATCACCCTGGCCAAGAGCTATGGTCTTTCGGCCGTAGGCTATTATCTCATTATCGCCTCAGCGGTCACCTTTGTGGCCCTGCTGCTGGCGGCGCGCTCTTCACTAACAGCGCCTGAAGAGAAGCTTTCCCGAGCGAACCCGTGAGCTGCAAGGCGCCGGGATGATCAGGTTCGAGCCTTGCGACCAGCGTATCCCGAGCCGCAGCCGGAAAGCGCCAGAACGCCACCAGGTCCCCGGTAGCCCGGTCAAACCGGTAGCTGCCGATCCATCGCCGCTGCAGGCCGTTGAATTCAAGGACCATGTCGTTGTTCAGATCAAAGATCACGGTCGTCAGCACACTGTCCTGGCAGGAACCCGCCATGACGGCGACACCATTGACAAGAAGCCGCTGTACATTATACTTACCCGTTAGCCGCGGATTGTGATCGGGTGAACCGAACGATACCATCAGCAGCATCGGCGCTACGACCACCAGCGCTATGGGTAGTGCAAGGCCGCCACGCATACGACGCCCTGTCGCCCCCTCGCGCGGGAAAAAGAACTTGGCGAGCCGCCGGTAATGCACCAGGATAAGATACACGATCCCTATGAGCAGGATGACCGCATGCCCCGTAACGCCCGCTTCAAAACCATAAAAGACGTCGATCAATGTGATATTGATCATCACCGGCAATAAAAAGATGGCGCCAAAAAGCCTGGTCCGCCGGAAGAACAGCAGGAACGAACCCGCGATCTGGCACACGGCGATCACACACGTGAACGCATAAGAAGCATGGAAATAGGCCCAGGTGAGATCCTCACGCGAGAAGCTGCTGAAGGGTTCATCCAGCCCCCCGATGGGTACCACGAATTGTTGATGGAACAATTTCTGCCAGCCGAACGTCGCCAGGTCCAGGCCGATAAAACCCGCTAAGATGCCCTGCCATACCGCCGACGTGGCAAGAAAGCCCGCACCGCCTTTCCGCTCGCGGCCCGCACCCCCTTTCCGCTGCCAGACCGCACTGGCCACGATCGCGGCCAGCAGGAACAGCAGACCCCCGGCGATCGTGAACACCGGCGGCGGATAACGATGGCCTGCCCATTCCCAGCTTAGCCGATAACCGATCCGTTGCAATACAATGACGACAGTCACGCCCGTGAGCAGACAAATACCCAGCTTTTTGAGATAGCCCATGAGTTTTTGACCCTACAGATGCGGGAGCTTACGATTTCCATATTTGCGAAAGAAGCGAACCCAATGGTCGTCAGGTCTACAATGTCAGCAATGTCGCGACCGCCGGCGGCACGACCACCGGCATCTTCAACGGCCAGCAGCACCGCCATCACCTCGATCAAATAGAATACCATTAACAGGCCATACCCCGGTTCCGCCCGATGAATATGACGCACTGATCAATGAAGGAGGCTCGTATCGAACCCCTCCATATAAGCTACTTTCCAGTGACCGGCGGGTTTGGAGAAGCGCACTGTATAAGGGTCGGACGACCAACCATTGCCCTGGATCTTCCATTTTAACGACGCGGAGTCGGCCGTCGCCTTATAGTCGCTGATGATCAGGCTATCCCAAAACGACGGCGCATCATCCTGGAAACGGGTCCATGGGTCCCCATCCTGAAAAGAAAAATTGATCTCGTTGAGTTTTTTGGGTTGGGCCGTTACCAATAGGTGGTCCACTGCATCGGCGATCTTCTTGTAATTATCGATAAAGGAAGGAGAGAAGTAATTTGTTTGCTTAAGGGCAGTATACGACTTGTTGAAGGAATCATAGTTCAACCCGGTTTGAAAGGAGTCTTGTACGATGACCTCAAAATCCGCCGGCTGCTGATGCTTGTCGTGCCAACGATAAACATTCTTCAAAAGCGTTAGTTGCTCGATGCTATCGCCTGCCGCTGTCCTGGCGGCTGCCGGATCAGAAATTGGCTCATGAGCCGGTGGGGATTGACCGCAGCCGGCAAATAAGTAGGCGATCAGACAAAATAATAACGGACGGGTTAGCTTTATCATAACAGAATACTCAAACGAGATGCAGTTCAGCCTTCAGGATCTCATCGATCTGCCGGACATTGGTCTCCAGCTCGAAGATGCCTTCGGGGGTCTTGTAGAAATGTTTTACGCCGAGGATCCTGCACTCTTCCATCTCCTTGATGGAGCCGGTGCTGCTCCAGATGAGCTTGGGGATCTTCATGTACCGGGTGTCCAGCAAAAGTTCACGGAGCAAGTCGGGGGCCGTAGTATCGCGCAGCCGATAAGGAAGGATGATCAGCGAGGGCAGATCACGCCAGCCACAATGGGCAAGAAAGGACAGCAGCGACTGCCCATCTTCCACCGCCGAAACGGTGGCATAGGCTATCTGTTTATCAAAAACCGTAATGAACGAGTTCCGGTGCTCTACGTTGTTATCAGCTAATAGTATATAGGGGAGCTTCACGTTTTTAAGGTACGATTTTTTAAGGATTCTCTACAATGAATAAATATCGCACCCGCGTTTACTACATTTAGGCATACATAGTACTTACCAGGAGGCCAATGCGGAGGAACTGTCGGTCGCTTATTCGATCCATCGCTAGGAGAACGGATCGCCGTCAAGCCCCGATGCGGGACTTTTTCGGTACCTTGAACAATGATCCTCCAACGAATGCCGGAGACGTTCAATTTTACGGGTGAGATCACTCCGCCCGTGTACAACGATCATTTCCTGTTTGCCGAACACTTGCAACGGCCCTACGAATGCCCCGAATGTCCCTCTAACATTGGATTGCTGACCGCGGCGGGCGGCAGTTGTGATTATTTTGTCAATGGCGCCAAACATCGGCTCGACCGGGACCAGGTGTTTTTTATCAGCCGCGGGAGCACGCTGGCCGTCAGGAACCGGACAAAAGACGTCTACCCTGCCCTGCTGTTCTTTCATTCGCGCTTACCCGATCTCGTGATGTTCAGCCTTCAGTACGGCGGCGAGGTCCTGCTCGAAAAACCCTTCGATACCCTCCCCTACGATTTCTCCTATCTTGAAAGGACCCATGCCGATGCCGGTATCTTTACGACGATCTTACAGCTCATCGATCTGGGCGCCGGTTCCGGCTCTTTCGCCGCACTACAGGCCGACATGGCGATTCGACGCCTGTTCGAGGACCTCGTACAAAAGAACCAGGAGGCCTATAAACATTCGCAAAACATCCAGGCCCTGAAAGCCTCCACCCGGCTTGAGATCTTCAAACGCATCTCGACGGCCAAAGACTGGATGGAGGCCCACTACCAGGACGGCCCCACCCTCGAGGCTATCGCCGCCATCGCGTCCATGAACAGCCAGCATTTTCTCCGGATGTTCAAACAGGTCTATTCCATCACTCCCCATCAATACCTCATCGATTGCAAGTTGAAAAAGGCCAGACAATTGATTGAAAACAATGACTTGACCATCAACGATATATGCCAGGCCATTGGTTTCGAGAGCGCCTTTTCGTTCAGCGTGCTTTTTAAAAAGCGTTTCGGCATGCCCCCTTCCCATTTCCGCAAGACCTGAAAATTCTCCATTTTGAATATGCCCCCGGCGAGAGCGGTGCCTTAGCTTTGTTTCAAACAAACACAACATTTTTATGGCACAGGAATTCGATCTCGCCAAATTCTCTGAATTCAAACTACGGGTAAACGTCAACACCAGCATCGAGAACGCCTACAGGGCCTGGGCCTCTTCTTCGGGGGTTACTTCCTGGTTCCTGCGGGCGACCTATAAAGATCAGCAGGGAAAGCTTCGCTCCGGCGATGAACTCGCCCAGGAAGGAGATGAATATGCGCTGGCCTTCACTACCAACCCGGAGGTGATCATTTGCTCGGGAAAGGTCTTAAAGGCCAATGGCAGGGACCTGTTCAGCTTTTCCTTCTCCAAAGGCTGCCCGGTAACGATCTCCATCTACCAGGAGCAGGACGAAACGATCATCCAATTGATCGAAAGCCATTTACCCACGGACGAAGAGACCATCCGGAAGCATTTTATCGGCGATACAAAGGGCTGGATCTTTTATCTCACCAACCTCAAATCGGTGCTCGAGGGTGGATTGGATCTGCGGAACAAGAACGCTGCACTTAAGAGTGTTATCACACAATAAAAACAACGATCATGAACAATCAGGATTATCAATGCCACATTACAACCCCGGCGAGCGCGGAAGCCGCGTTCGATGCCATCGGCCAGGTCTCGGGCTGGTGGGCCAAACATGTCGAGGGCTATTCCGAAAGCCTTCGCGACGTCTTCACCGTGCGTTTCGGTAAGGACAAGACCTATGTCACGTTCGAGATCACCGAACTCATCCCGAACCAGCGGGTTGTTTGGCTCGTCACCGATTGCAACCTTCATTGGATCGACAATAAAACGGAATGGACCGGCACCAGCGTCGTATGGGAGATCACGCCCGCCGGTGATGGCGTCCGGATCGATATGACCCACCACGGACTGGTGCCACAGGTTGAATGTTTCGAGGATTGCCAGGCCGGCTGGAACGATCACATCGGGAACAGCCTGAAGAGCTATCTCACGGAGCATGTCGGGATGCCGGTATAGCCGGCGGCGAGCAGGGCGACGGCCGGCTCGAAACGCCGTTTCTATTGTGCAATGAGCTGCCGGATCTTGTTGTTCCAGGAGTCTGCGACAAAGAGCACACCTTGCGAATTGATGCAAATACCAAAGGGTTGGTTGAAACTGGCGGCCGTGCCGATCCCATCCGCATCACCGGGGTTACCCGTGCCTGCGATCGTGCTCACGGTTCCATCGGGCGTGATCATCCGGATCAGGTGATTTTGGGTATCGGCGACATACAGGTTGCCATTGACGTCTACACAAACGGCGCCGGGCTGAAAAAAGCTGGCGACAGTTCCCGCACCGTCCTTTGTGCCCTCGCGCAAATGACTCCCCGCGATCGTCGTAACCTGGCTGTATTGCGCTACGAGCTTGCAGATCCGCTGGCTATAGGTGTCGGCGATATAAAGTGTTCCCTGACCATCCGTGCACAGACCATAAGGATCGCTGAACATCGCCTGCGTGCCGATCCCATCCGTATAGCCGCTGTTGCATGGGTTGCCGGCGATATTGCCCACCGCACCTGCGTAAATATCCCGGATGACGCTATTGCCTGCATCCGTGACATAAAGCACACCCGTGCTATCCGTACAGATCCCTGCCGGAAAATTGAACTGAGCTTGAGAAACCGGACCGCCATAATAACCCTGGGCGCCGCCGGCGATGGTGGTGACGCCACCGGCCGTGGTATATTGCCGGATGCAATTGTCCCAGGCATCGCAGAAATAAATCGTTCCCTGTTTATTGATACAGATCCCCCAGCCGGATGCATTGGTGGCCAGCGTGCTGACCACACCCGCGGTGGTGATCTTTCTTAGCTCGTTGTTGCCGGCATCGGTAATATAGAGATTGCCGGTGGCATCGTTGCAGATGCCTATGGGCTCAAAGAACTGCGCGCCGGTACCGGTACCGTCCGCCGTCCCTTTGGTGCTGCCTGCAAACGTGCTGACGACCCAGACGGCCTTATAGGTCAACACCGGCCCCGTTGTCGTCGTGCTGCCCACGGTGACGGCTACGATACCCGTGCCTGCTTTTACCGGGATGGTGATGACCAGGCTATCCGCCGCGGCCGATACGACCGTAGCCGTTTTTCCATTGATGGTCACCTCATCGCCCGCGAGCGTCGTGGAGAAACCCGTGCCATAGATGGTGATGTTCGAACCGCCTGCGCCGGTGGTCGCACTCAGACCGGTGATGCTCAATGCACTATCGGGAGTTGTGGTGCCCGTATGCGGCGGCGGTGGTATGGGAATATAGGTTCGGATACAGGAGGATACAAAGAGGGCCAGAACGGTGACAGCGCTGAGGGCCTTTTTCATGGGGTGGAGATTTGAGAAATAACGTCTAAATGCCCTCGAAATTGCCTCCTGCACGCGTCATTTCCCTTGCGGAAACCGGTCGCCGACGAGGTTCAGCCGGACGTTGAATTCAAGCAACGCCTTGAGGCCCGCCAGCACCCAGCAGAACCCGCTTGCCGATCCGCTGACCTTTTCCAGGATATCCTGCTGATCGCCGTGAAAACCATTCATCACGATATCCACAAAGGTCATCCCTTCCCCCATGGACCTGAAGGTCCATTCGACCCGGTTCCTTTCCTTCTCCGCGGCCCCCCACAGGATCTGGATGGTTTTATTGGGGACGATGTCCAGCACCTGCACTATGGATGTATGGTTGTACATCTCCCAGGTCCATTCGACGGTCTTGCCTTTCTCCAGCTTTCCCGTGCTTTTCGTGAACCAGAATTTCGTCGTGATCGCCGGGTCTATAAAGGCTTCGAATACCTCGGCCACTGGCCGGCGTATAAGCATCCCCGTTTCTGCCGCCGGCGCCAGCCGTTTTTGATAGGCCGCTTCCAATTGCAAAAAAAGTTTCCAGAAGTTATCCGCCGTCTTGCCCTGCAGCCGTGTATCGAGGATATCCAGGTGCGTATGCCATCCCGGCGCCGTGCTGTACTGCTCCGGCGTCAATTTCCGGTGCGTGACCGTGAGCCGCACGGTACCCGCCTGTTCCGGCTCCAGCTCGAAGCTGACCTCCGATCCGCCTTCCCAGGTAAAGGCCAGCAGATACGGGGAATTGATCCGCAGGATCTTCCCGGTGAACGAATGTCCCTGATCCATGTCCTTGAATTTCTCCGGGACCGGACCCAGAACCGGACTAAGCTCCTGGTGAAAGAATTGCAGCGTCACCTTGCCTCCCTCGACCAGCTCCATGTCCCCCCGGGCCAGCCAGAGGCCGCGTTTGTCCGATTCCGTTAGATAGGCCCAGACCTTTTCGATGGGACCCGGCAGGGTCCTTTCAAACCGGAGCGTGTCCGGCGCTGTTAAGATTCCGTATTTTTCCATAATAGATCCTCCAGTTTATCCAATTTGTTGTTCCAGAAAAGACGGTATTGTTCCGCCCATTGCACGACTTCCTGCAAGGCCTGTAGCCGCGCCGAGCAATGCCGTTCACGGCCTTGTTTGACGATCATCACCAACCCGCATTCCGTGAGGATGCGCATATGCTTGGAGACGGCGGGCTGACTGATCTTGAAGTTCTCCGCTACGGCATTCAGCGTGAGCGTTTTCCCCGCCAGCAACCCGATGATCGCCCGCCGCGTAGGGTCGGCGATCGCCTGAAATACGTCTCTGCGTGCTTGCATAAATAGATAACCGAATGGTTAAGTAAAGGTATACTAAACCATTCGGTTTACCAAATTTTATTTCTCTTCGTTGCGCTCGCACGTCGCGGGCCTACCCACTGCGATCATCAACGGCATCGATACCGTCCGGTTAACCTATAAACAATACTAGTCCCTACCCTACTCCGGAGCCGCGGCTACGATAACGCCATCCCGCCGCTGCGTTTGCCCTCCGTGCGGAACGCCAGTCCCAGCATCGTCAGGGTCACGAGGATCAGCAGCACATAGCTATACCCGAGATGACCCGCATCCCTGGCCGGAAGAAGGGTCACGATACCCGAGCTCGCAGCGGAGACGATGATATAGGTGAAACCGCCCGTGAGACCGCTGGCGATGCCCGCATTTTTAGGAAACCGCGTCATGGACACCGTCATATAGTTGTTGAACGTATACCCCGCGCCCACGTGGATCAAAAAGGCAAAAAAGACCAGCGTGTAAATGTTGTCCACCAGCCGGCAGACCAGCAGCATCGAAACCGCGATCAGCAGCTGCAGGCTCTTATTGACCGCCAGCTTCCGAAAGAACGGCCGGTCGAGCGTCGCCTTGCTGATGAATCCGCCCGTCATCCACGCGAAACCCTGGATCAGCGAACAATACCCGGCCGTGACCGGGCTGAAATTCAGGTGATGCTCGATAATAAAGGGGCCCGTCATATTGTACACCATCACCATCGCATAGGCGAGACCCATCATGATGATGCCGAGGACGAACGGGCCCGTCCGCAGCATTTCGGCATAGACGTTCACGACGCGTTTTAGCTGGAACGGCATGGGAGTGACCAGCGTCTCGCCGCTGAAGATGAACTCCAGCACGGCAAAACCGAGCGCCACACCGCCCAACGCATAGAAGTTCGATTGCCAGCCAAAATTGGCCTGCAGATAGCCGCCGACAAAAGGCGCCACGATGGGGCCCGCGGACCAGATGATGCTGAACAGGGTGAGATAGTTCTTCAGCTTTTCGCCGGTGAAAACATCCACGAAATAGGCCCGTTTGCCTGCGATCACGAAACCCACCGTGATCCCATGCACGACCCGCATCGCATAGATCACATAGATATTGTGCGTGGAGGCGATCACCCAGCTTGCCGCGGCAAAGACCACCAGCGAGATGAGACTAAAGCGAAAACGGCCATAGCTATCGAGGATACTGCCGATAAAGAGCTGACTTATCCCATAGGAGATCAAAAAAACGGTGATGGTGAGCTGGATCTGCAGGCTGCCGACGTGCATGGCGGCCGTCATCCCGGGTAGCGACGGGAGATAGATATCGGCTGCGAAACCGGAGAGTGGAAGGATGGCGAGCGCCAGCAAAGTGGCGATGGGCTGATTGCGTTGCTTGATCATGACGCAAAGCTACCGCCGAAACCGCCCTGCCGCCTTAAAGTATCCAAACCAATCCTTATAAAATTCAAACAGTGGGGCCTGCTGTCTGTCCAGCGGATTCGGCCGGCTGCCCGGCGGCCCCCGCCACCTGCCCCCGGGCCTCGAGCGGCGTCAGCCCCGTGTGTTTCTTAAAGAAGATATTGAAATAGGCGGGATATTCGAAACCCAGCCCATAGGCGATCTGCGAGATGTTCCAATCGGAATGCCGCAACAGCGCCATCGCCTCCTTGACGATGCGCGCCGCAATGTGTTCGGTCGTGGTCTTGCCGGTGACCTCTTTGAGGGCGCGGTTGAGATGGTTCACGTGCACATTGAGCTTCTCGGAAAAATCGTTGGCCGTCTTTAGCTGCAGCTCCGTTTCCGTGGTGTCGATGGGGAACTGCTGTTCCAGCAGATCAAAAAAGCCATTCGTGATCCTCGCCGCCGCGCTTACCGGCTGTTCGAACCGCTGCGCAGGCTGCATCTTCATGGCATAATGCAGCAGCACATGGAGATAATGTCTCAGCAGGTCGAATTTGCGGGGATAATCGCTGATCATCTCTCTTTTCATCCGGGCAAAAATATCAGCGAGCTCCGCCTCTTCCTCCTTGTTGGCGAAGAACACCGGGATCTCCGCCGCAGGGAACAACGGGGAATCCAACAGCTCTTTTTGCTCTCCCGGGTACAAAAAGGCTTCGGTGAAAAGGCAATACCACCCTTTTTGTTCACCCATCGGCTCCCAGGAATAGGGGACCCGCGGATTAGAGATCAGCAGGGCCGGCGCATCCATGTCCAACCACCGGTCGGCATATTGCAACCTGCCCTTCCCGATCACCAGCGAGATCTTGTAGAAATCCCGGCGGCCATAGGGCGTGCCTTTGCAGTTCTCGCGTGTAAAGACGTTGAAATGCCCCGAACCCGTGTTGTTCAGCGGCGTGTTCACCGCTTCGGCCTGCGTCCGGGCATAGAATTGATGGATGGTTTCCGCGGCTTTCATCCCGCTAAGTTATAAAATTCAAACGAGACCCCCGCGGCCCGCCCCGCGAGCCCTGCCTAATTGAACGTAAACCCGATCTGCAGATTGGCGCCGATCGACGCCGGCAGGTTATTCCCAAAACGCACCGGCAAAGACACCGAGAACCAATAGTCGGCATCCTGGGTCCGGAGATAGACCTTGTTGAACACCGGGGTAAAGCCATATCGCCCCTGGGTTTCGAAGGCCAGCCGGGGGATAAAGTTGAAACCGTGATCAAACCGAAAGATCGGACCGGGATCGAACAGCAGATTGCTGGTCTTACTGGTCCCCGTTTTGCCCGCAGGCTGTGACCAGGCCACGGACGGCGTGATCTCATAGCTGAACCCAAAGCTTTTCCGGTAATACACATTTACCCCCACCGGGAACCCGATGGTCGTGGCGCTTTGAAATTCATAGGTCGTCGTGTTCTTGTTGATCGTCACCCAGGGGATGATGAAGCTGAGATAGGTCTTGACCTTTGGATAGGTCTCTTTGATAGGCGTGGAATCGGCGGTTTGTGCAAATAACGATACGGAAAGACACAGGAATAAGGCAAAAAGAACGAAAATTCTGCTCATAAACGGCGTTATATTTTTGGAAAAATAACGCAAAAAACCTTCAAGAGCAAATGCTTTCCGCTGCGTCCCGCGAATCCCCGGCGATTTATACTTTACGATAGGGGTAAATCGTTATAAATTTGCGACATTCTAAGCCTATGACACCTAAAACGCGCAAAAGATTACTCCGGCTGATCCTCATTCCTGTGTTCGTACTCGTCCTATTGGTAGGTGTGGCGCTTGCCCTCCTGTATTCCCAGCAGCAACGTCTCGTGGGGCTGGCCGTTAAAGAGCTCAACAAGAAATTCCCCGGCGAATTATCCATCGGCGGCAGCGAGATCTCGCTTTTTCAGAATCTTCCTTATATCTCCATTGCGCTGAACAAAGTGCAATTCTATCCGAATAAATTGCCCGGCACCGCGCCCATTTACGAAGCGGAACGGCTGTATATCGGTTTCAGCCTGCCCGATATCCTCAAACAGCGCTATCGGGTCAAGGCCATCGCCATCAAGAACGGCCATCTGGACCTCATCGAAGAGAACAACGGCGAGCTGAATATCGTGGCAGCGAGCCAGATGGCGCCCGACACAACGATCAGCAAGACACAGACCTCGACGGCGCTCGACCTTGATATCCGGAAATTCGTGCTGAAGAACATGACGATCAACTACAGGAACCCGAAAGCAGGCCAAAAGCTCTCCACCCATATCGACCGCATCCAGAGTTCCTTTGTGGACAACGACCAGCAGATGAACGGCACCCTCGGCGGTAGCTTTATGGCCGACTTCACCCGCCCCGGGGATACAGTGCTCCTGCGGCACAAACACGTGCAGACCGATATCAGCTTTGTCTACGCCAAGGCTTCGAAGCTCCTCACCCTTTCCCAGGTGCGGCTGCAGCTGGAACAAGCGGTCTTCAAGCTGAGCGGTACCGTCGATCTTGCCCACGACAATACGGTCAATCTGCAATTTGCGGGCGACCGGCCGGACTTTAAACAGCTTTTTGCCTTCGCGCCCGAGGACATCGCAAAAGAGCTGGAGCATTTTCACTACGATGGCGTGCTCACATTTGCAGGAACGGTGAAGGGACCGATCAAAAAAGGCGTTCAGCCGCATATCGAGGTCAAATTCTCTTGCGCGAACGGCTGGCTGCACAACACCCGGACCAATAAAAAACTCGATTCGCTTGCCTTCACAGGCTTCTACACCAATGGCGATAGCAACTCGATCCGGACCTCCATCCTCCGGATGAAGGACATGTACGCGCGTCCCGGCGCAGGCCGTTTCAAAGGCAGTTTCTCGGTCCTCAATTTCGAGGACCCCAAGATCCGCATGCAGGTGAGCTCGGACCTCGAGCTGGGCTTCTTCGGCTCTTTCCTGGGCATCAAAGACCTCGAACGCATCACAGGCCGCATCAACCTCAAGATGAACATCGACGAGCTGGTGGATCTCAGCGAGCCCGAAACGGAAATGAGCGAGCTCAGCAAGGGTGTGCAGAGCGAATTGACGGTCCGCAACCTCACCTTTCGTATCCCGGGCTATCGCTATACCGTCGATCATCTCAATTGCCATGCGAGCATGAAGCAGGGATTCGTAAAGCTCGACTCGCTGGTGTGCAATGTCGGCCACTCCGATCTCCGGCTCGACGGCTCGCTGGAAGACCTGCCCGCGCTGTTTCATAACCAGGAGAAACCCGTTTCACTGGTCCTCAACCTCCATAGCCGGGAGACGGTGCTGCACGAGCTCTTTGCCAAAGACTCCGCGGGAGATGAAAGCCACGAAGAGCTCCGCGATTTCAATCTCGGGTTGTCATTACAGACTTCGGTGAGCGAGCTGCGGCATCCCAACCCACTGCCGCGTGGGAAGCTTAGCATACACGATCTTTCCGTCTCGTTCAAAAAATATCCGCACGATTTCCACGATTTCGGCGGCGACCTCACGATCAACGACACGGCGATCCTGCTCCGCCATCTTACGGGGCACATCGATAGCAGCGATATCCGTTTCGGTGGCAAAGTCGTCAACTACGCCCTTTGGTTCGAGAAGGTGAAAAGGGGCAAGACGTCCATCGGTTTCGATTTCAAATCGCAGCACCTGAGTATCGCAGATGTTGTCGGCCCTAACGGTGAGAAATACCTGCCCAAAGACATCTACAACGAGGTGGGATCGAATCTTTGGCTTCGTTCGAAATGGGAGCTGCGGTACGACTCCGTCTTCCGGTTCGCCAATGTGAAGATCGCGAACATCTCGGCAGCCTTTCAGTTACACCCCTACCGGCTGGACAGCATCAGCGGAAATATCAAGCTCGGGACCGACAATTTCGTCAAGATCGATACGCTCAGGGGAAGGATCGGCAACAGCGACTTCAATCTCAGCATGCGTCTCTATACGGGCAAGGATACGGCACGCCGCAAAAAGGAGAACTATCTTCATTTTGCCTCCAACCTGCTCGACGTCGATCAGCTTTCGAACTTTGCGCAATCGATGCAACAGGAGGCCCAGACTATTGCCGCCATGAATGCGCCGCCCCCCGCGCCCGATTCGACCCGCGTGATCCTGACGTCCTCCCCTGGCAATCCTTCCACGCACGCCCAGGGCTTCAATGTCTTCCAGATCCCTTTTATTGATTTCAATGCATCGGTGAACATCGGCCATTTGCGCTATCACAAGCTGGGCATCAGGAATCTGAATACCTCCGTCCGGATGCAGTCGAATCAACAGCTCTATCTCGATACGCTGAGCATGCAAATGGCCGGCGGGTTTATCGGCGCACGTGCACATTTCAACGGCGCTAATCCGCAAAAGATCTATCTCCGCAGCCGTCTCTGGATACAGCATGTCGATCTGCAAAAGCTCATGCTAAAGGCGGACCATTTCGGCCAGGACTATGTGATCAACAAGAATATCCAGGGAACCCTCAGCGGTGTGATCCGCTCCTATGTCCAGGTGCAGCCCGATCTCACGCCCATGATGGACCAATGCGAGGCCCAGATGCAGGTCGAGATCCTCAATGGTACGCTCGTCAATTTCGCGCCGATGCAGGCGATGTCGACATATTTCAGCGACAAGAACCTGATGAAGATCCGCTTCGACACGCTGAGGAACGTCCTGTCCTTCAAAAACGGCGCGCTCACGATCCCGGATATGAACATCAACTCCTCTATCGGCTTCCTGGAGATCTCGGGCACCCAGGCCATGGACATGCATATGGAATATTACATCCGTATCCCGCTTAAACTGGTGACCTCGGCAGGATTCCATAAGCTCTTCGGGAAGAAACAGGAAGAAGTGGACCCCAGCCAGGTCGACGCCATCGAATACAGGAACATGGACAAACGCGTGCGTTTCATCAATCTCCATATCAGCGGTCTGCCGGACAACTACAAGATCGCCCTCGGTAAGGCCAAAGGACAGGTGGCTCCCATTCCGCCGCCCGCGCCCGGTGCGCTTTCTATGGGAAAATAGGGGTGATCAGATGATCGCCGGCTGCGACAACACCCGGATCAGCGGCTTGAGGCCCAGCAGGATCTTCGATCCCCAGGGGATCAGCGGGTCGAACCTGTTAGGCGTAAGGAATAAAATGATCACCGTAAGCAGCGGATAGACATCCAGCGCAACGGCCCAGCCGATCGCATCGAGAGCATACGGGATGTTTATTACGGGGCGCTCAAAGAAAAACCATTGTGCGAAAAAGGCCAGCCAGGGAGCAAGCACCAACGCGAAAGCCAGCACAAAGAACCAGCCCCTGCTCAGCACCAGATGCGGGCCACGCAGCGATTCGAGGAACAAGGCTTCTTCCTCGAGTTCGTATAGCTCCCGCCGATAGAAGGTTGGAATAACGGTCGCATACACCCGCTCGAAATCACCGCCCGCCTCCAGCTTTTCCTCCACCAGGATACAGATATGATCCAGCAGGTTGTCCCGCAAACCCTCCAGCCGGATACCATGGGCATACAGGTCGGCGACAATATGATCGATCTGTTCGTCGGTGAGGGGTGTCATATCAGATCGCTTTTGGTTTTAGATCCAGCAGCAAGGTCATCGTTTGTACAAAGGACGCCAGCTCGCTGACCTTTTCCTTTGCGCGGGTCTTGCCGGCTACGCTGAGACTATAGTATTTGCGCACCCGCTTCCCGATATACTCGGTCTCCGTGGTCACCAATCCATCCGCTTCCAGGCTATGCAATGTCGGGTACAACGCCCCTTCCGTGATCTGGATCTTGTCCTGCGTGAGCTCCTTGACCCGCTGGGTGATCTCGTATCCGTACATCTTTTTGTTGTCGGCCAGCAGCTTCAACACAATGGTCTTGAGCGTACCTTTGAGCAGTTCTGTCGAGTATACCATATTCAAATATACATAAACTTCCGATGTATTATGCTTTTTCGTTTCCCACCCGTTCCCGCCGATCCCGATGATCCCAGCTTCCTGGCGCTCGACACGGCGACCTATGCGAAATACAAACGGGTCAACCGAAGCGGGACCCGCAACATCTTCCTCACCGAACACACGCTGGTCTTCACTATCAGTGGCACCAAGCTGCTGCATTTGCCGGGGCAGGTGCTCAATGTCGGCCCCGGCAGTGTCGTCCTGCTCAAACGCGGCATCTATGTGATGGCCGAATACCTCGAGCGATCAAAGGACTTTGAAGCGCTGATGCTGTTCCTGCCCGTGCAGACGGTGCGGGAATTCGCGCTGCGGCAAAAGCTGCAGCTGCCAAAAGGGCGGCAGGAACTTTTTTATGTGGTCGCACCGGCAAATGAATTACTTACGGGTTTTCGCGATCAATACCGCGTGTATTTCGGGAAACAACTCCGCGAAATGGAGCAGTTGCTGTACGTGAAGATCCACGAAGTGCTGCTGCTCCTGCTGGCTACGGAACAGCGGGGATCGGTGCTGGCCTTTTTAAGCGCGCTTTTGCAGGACGAGCCGGAAGACCTTGCCTTCACGGTGCAGCGCTATTTGTTCCAGTCGCTCACGCTTGAAGAACTCGCCGGCTTGTCCAATCGCAGTCTGGCGACCTTCAAAAGGGATTTTCATCGGCATTATCATACTTCTCCCCGGCAATGGATCAACGGCAAACGGCTCGAACATGCCCGCATGCTGCTGCAGACGACCGATCAACCCGTGGGGGATATCGCGCTGAGCTGTGGTTTTGAAAGCGCCTCGCATTTTATCCGGCTCTTTCGCCGTGCGTTTGGTACCACCCCGCAGACATTACGAGCCAAACGGACGATTTCCTGAGCGTTTTGCGTTATCCGTACCGCTCGCCGCCGGCCTATCTTTGCCATATGAAAATACTATTGATCGGTGGACGCGGCACCATCGGAAAGAAATTGGCCGCCGCACTCGGAAAGCTCGAAAAAACCGACCTCATTATCGCCGGCCGCACCAGCGGCGATCAGCAGGTCGATATCACCTCTTCGGCTTCCATCCGCGATCTCTTCGGGCGGCTGCCACTCCTCGATGCCGTTGTGTGTACGGCGGGTACCGGCTATTATGGCGATTTTCAAACGATGACGGAGGAACAGATGCTGCCGGGTATCAAGGGAAAATTGCTGGGACAGATCAACGTGGTGCTCATCGGAAAAGACTATCTCCGGGAGGGCGGCTCCTTCACCCTGACCTCCGGCGTCGCGGCAGAACAGCCGGCGCATAACGGCACCACCGTAGCCATGATCAATGGCGCCATCAACAGCTTTGTATTGAGCGCTGCGCAGGAGCTCAAGCAGGACAAACGCATCAACGCCGTGAGCCCCGGTCTCGTCGAAGATTCGCTGGAACGCTATGGCGCCTTGTTCCCGGGTTCTGATGCCGTGCCCATGACCCGTGTGGTGAATGGCTATCTGCGCAGTATCTTCGGCGCGCTCAATGGCGAGATCATCAAGGTGTACCAATAATTCCCCTGGCATCGTGTTTGCTTTACCATGAGTATTGTTGAATTTAAAAGCATGATTATGTCAAACACAACGACTTATAGATTGATCCGGACAGGGGTAATGATCGCAATTATCGCCGGCAGCGCGGCGGCTTGCCATTATAAGGCAGGCGAGCAGTATATAAACAACGACGATGTGCCGGGAGCCGATAGTGGCACCCGGCGTGTCAGCACAACGACGATGCGTAGCGATTCAACAAATATGCCAACGGACTCCACTGCGACGAAACCTGCGGATACGACTGCCGCGAAACCCGGCAGCGCTTCGAAGACCCATCCAACGTCAATGGCTATGCCTTCCAAATTCACCCACGGCCACGCTTCCGTGACGGCGCCTAAGATCTATACGACTGCGGAGGTCGCCCCGGTGTTTCCCGGTGGACAGTCTCCGGGACCGTGCATGTGAGCTTTGTCGTAGACGAACAGGGACATGTAACGAAGGCCAAAGTAATGAACAAGATCAATTTTGCGCCGCCGGCACTTCCAGATCGATGGTAACCTCCTCGCCTATCGATCCACCTGGTTTGCCAATATGGAAATCCTCGCGTTTGATGACGAATTGCCCTTTGAATACCCCGCTGTTGCCATTCGGTGCAAAGGTAAAAGGGATCTGTATCTGCCTGGTTACATCTTTTATGGTCAGCTCGCCGCTGGCCCTATACCCACTGCCGGTCTTTTCAATCGTCCTGGAATGAAAACTGATCGTCGGATATTTATCTGTATTCAGAAATTGCTCTTCGGTGCGAAGATGATGATTGCGGAGGCCGATGCCCGTACTCACCGTTTTTGCATCGATGCTCGCCGAGATCGAACCCGCCTTCGGATTCCTGACGTCGAATTGGATCGTCGCCTTTAATCCCGTAAAATTTCCATGCACGGTGCCAAACACTCCTTTGACGCTGAATTCGACCTTGGCCTTCGAGGCATCAATGGTCCAGTTACCCAATTCCAGTGCTATCAGCAATGCCAGCGAAACAAGGGTCATTTTAATCTGCATAATTCAATCTATTTTTTTAAGACAAAGAAACGGACGCCCGCATAGAAATCGACGCCCTGCATATTACCGAGCGCCAGCAAACCCACCGGGGCGTCGCCGCCAAAGAAGACATACCCGGCCCGCACGGCGAGTCCCACTCGAGCCCGCCATTGCCCATAATACAGCAGCGACAACGGAACGCTCACGTCCCACCACCGGTTCTCATATCGCGGCGTGACGGAATAGATATCGGGTTGGACGACACCCGGGCGATTCCCATGTCCTAAACCCTTGACGATCGTGGCGTTGACATAATAATGCGCTGTCACCCGGTAATCAGCCTGGACGCTGATGGTCGTAGGCAAGGACATCGTGAAATGTCCGGCGGTCCGCGAGGCGCTGGAATCGCCCTGGTAAAAAACGGCGCTGAGGGTCTTATCGATTCCGGCATTGCTCATCAGGGCCTGCTGGTTCCAGTTATCGAAGACACCACCCGACGTCTGCAGATGAAAGGCCGCCGCATTCCGGTTGAAATCGATGGCCCCGATGTCCATCACCGAAAGCCCCAGCCGGTAGTCATAGTCCTCCGGTTCGCGCGTATTCGCGGCATGCACATATACGACACCCAGATCGACACCGAAACCATGACCGTGGTTCAGCCCGTGATAACCGCCGATGCTCCGGTAGGAATCATAATCCGTACGCCCATAGTCGACGCTGGAGTTTGCAAAGGCGATCTGAGTCGAATCCAGTGTGTAATTCAAATGCGTATTCCGTACATACGCGGCGACCAGGCCTTGCAGATAGTTCAAACCGATGCCCGCCTTCCATTGGTTGCTGCCATCGTCGAAAAGGATCGCGGAATAGTTGAGCCCATATTGCAGCCAGCCCATCATATCGAGCCGCGAACTGTTGTCGCTGAGGGACCTGTTCCACAGATCGTTTTCCTTCAGGTAGGCCCAGGCATTCTCTGCTGTTGTCCCGGGGATATTGCGGATATTCCCGTAGCCCCGCGCGGCAATGGTGAGACCTAAGGATTGCTGCGCGCCCAGCGAAACCCGGAACGAAGGGCCCAATAGCTCCATGCTCAACGTGAATTGATAGCGTTTGTCCGGATCGCCGGGGAGATAATGGGTGGCATAATGTTGATTATCGACGATCCCTTTGAGCAGGCTCTTGAAACCAAAAGCGGGCACCGCTCCTTTGGGCGTGTAGACAAAGGTATTGTCATACAGCACGTCCACCGAAAGGCCATTGACCTCCCATTTCAACGGGCTTCCTGCCGTGACACCCGGGTTGATCCGGGCGCCCGGGATACCGGAATAATTGCTGTTACCGATGCCCAGATTGTATTGCGCGTGCCCGGTGAGGCATAGACAAAGGCCTGCCCATACGGCTAGCATCTTTTGCATACGTAAGAGATTGTACTATTAGGCGCGATGAGGTTGTTGGCTGTAGAATAACCAACGCGTCAAAAAAAGCAAAGGTTGCTTACAGGCTCAGCGCGATCTTCTGACCCGTTCGGGCACTTTGATAGATCGCGTCGATGATCTTAAGATCTTTTACGGCTTCTTCGCCGTCGCAGGGGATAGGCGGCTGCTCGCCTTGCAGGAGGATACCCGCAAAGGCATCCATCTGCACCGCCTGATGAATGGTGGTGGGCTGATCGAGCTTGCCTTTATTGGTATGCCCTTCGATGGGGCCATAGCCTGTCGCGGGCAACAGTTCGGCGAATCCGCCGGTTCCGTTGAGGAAAAAGCGATCCAGGTTGTTGAGGCTATAGGTTGACAGGCAGGAGGCTACGGCGCCGCCCGGGAAACCCAGCTGGAACTGAATGGTCTCGTCGATGCCCGGCTTGAATTTCACCGGATCGTTCTTCGTTTCCTCCGCCGTCACCTCAATGGGGTCCTCGCCGATCATATACCGCGCTCCATTGACAGAATAAATGCCGATATCCATCATCGATCCGCCTCCCGACAACACCGGGTTGAGCCGCCATTGCATCGGATCGCCGATGATAAAACCCGAGAGTCCCTGGAAGAACAACACCTTCCCAAATTCCCCTGCATTGCGCATGCGGATGATCTCCAGTGTGTGCGGTTCGAAATGCATGCGATACCCTACCAGCAGCTTGACGCCGGCCTTTTTACACGCATCGACCATCTCCTGTCCCTGTGCGGCGTCGACGGTCATGGGCTTTTCACAGATGCAATGTTTGCCTGCCTTCGCCACCCGGATCACCGCGTCGTGATGCAGCGCGTTTGGCGTGATGACATACACGGCATCGATATCGGGATTGTTCCTGATCTCGTCGTAATTCTCGTAGTTGTAGCAATTCTTTGCCGGGATATTGTACTTGCGCTGCCAGGCCGTGATCTTGGCCGGGGTGCCGCTGATGACACCCACCAGCTTTGCCCGCGTACAATGCTGCATGGCTTCGGCCACGCGTGTTCCATAGCTGCCCAGCCCCATGATGGCGACGCGCAGCACCGGCCCTTCATACCGTTTTGCCGGCAGGACGCAGGCCTGGGCCCAATGGGGTAACAACGAAACGGCGATCGCGGAGCTGGTTAGTTTTTGGAGGAAATCACGGCGTGTTTGCATAGCCCTAAGATACAACATCCAGTCCGAATACCTGTGCGCGGTATTCAGCAGGCAACAAAACCAACTTGATACCTTTGTCGAGATGCAGAAAAGCGCAAAACCGGTAGACCTGCACCGCCGGCCATAGCCAGGGAAAGGCACCTAGCCTGAGCAGCCGGCGCACCCGTTCCGGCACCAGCAGGAGCTGCGCCTGCAGCAACAGTCGATACCGGAACCAACCCAGACTTTTCCGGTAACGCTTGTAGAGGTCCTTTGAGTAATGGCTGTATTCCAGATCCTCCCGCAGATATTGCGCACGGAGCGTTTCCCAGTCTACATAATTCGTCGGCAAGCCTTCGAGTCCCATCCGCTCCCCTACCCTGTAAAAGACGGCAAACACCTCCTGTTTTTCCTGCGGTGTCAACCGGCGTTCGAGCAGCTCATAGGCGCTTATCGAGCACCCGATAAGCATGAACAGGACATCGAGGTAGGCGGTGGCCGGGATCACGGCGCCGCGGCTTTTTTCCACGGATTTATGAATGGACGTAATGCTGTCGATGGCCTTCATCGCCTGCGCCTCCTGCGCAAATACGATCCGCCGCGCATAGGCTACCGTCGAGAACAACCGGCCTAACGGATCGGCGGGCAGTTTGCCCGTGAAATACAGCCAGTCCACGGACTTGTTCAACGCGAACTCGGCCGAGGCGCCGGCGAAGATCAGCAGGATCGTGTCTCCCCGGCCCCAGATGGTCTTGACGATCGAGCCTTCTTTGACAAATGGTCGCATAAATAATGTTTTAGTCCTTCCGATGCAAGCACCAAACCGATGCCCAGGGTATAGCTCAGGATATCTACCCATGTAAAATATGTGCCGATCAGGGTGCGCATCAGCGAGGGATGCGTGAAACCCAGCTTGTCCGCGAGATGAAAATACTGTCCCGTCTCGACAAGGTACGAGAATACCAGGATGCTGAGCGACACCGGCACTACCGGCAGCTCCCAAAAGCTGCGTACCGCACAATACAATAGCACCGCCACGAGCAGATCCCCGCCATAAGGACGGATCACCGCATCGTGCATGCGGGCGCCGATAAAGATCTCTACGCCGAGCAGCAGCAGGGTCAGCAAAAAATAGGTCAGATGGAAACGGATCATATGATTAAAAAGTGCTTTGAAATACAAAGTTACGTAATCTTTGCAACATATGCAAGTCCGCCATGGGGCTAAAAGCCCTTGCAACGAATCGCACATCTGCTACGAAGTATATTTTTTTCTTGGGATTTCTAGCGGTATGAAAGAACGAGGATCGTTTCATAAGCATAAGATTCTTTTGTATTTTGATGCCGAGAATGCCCTTCCGAAAAAAAATAGGGCATTTTCGGCGAACGGCTGATGTCTGTCCTTCGGACGAGAACTTCGGCTCGCACCACCGGTGCGACCCTCGTTCGTTCCCATCGCTACGCTCGGGAACCACCGTCGGCTCAAATATACATAAGACTCTTATTTATTATACTATTTTGAGCCGAAAAAATGACTATTTTTGCCGGATGGATAGGACAGAACTCTGCTGCATCGGACATATTACCCACGACAAAGTAGTTACCCCCAGATCGGTTGTTCACATGGCAGGCGGCACCGCCTTTTATTTCTCCAACGCCCTTTCGAATTTCGATATCAGGTACCAACTCGTAACGGCGCTGGCTCCGGCCGACATGCCTTCCGTTTACGATCTTAGGTCTAAAGGCATCGACGTTACCGTCTTCCCCAGCGCACACACCGTCTTCTTCGAGAACATCTACTCCGAGAACCAGGACAATCGCACCCAGCGCGTGATCCGCCAGGCCGATGCGTTTTCCGCGTCACAGTTGGCAGAGATCAAAGCCGCCGTTTTTCACCTCGGCCCGCTGCTGGCCGGTGACATCCCGCTGGACCTGATCCGGTCTTTAAGCGAAAAAGGGAAGGTCTCCCTCGACGCCCAGGGCTATCTCCGCGAGGTCCGGGGACAAAATGTATTTGCCATCGACTGGCCCTGGAAACAGCAGGCACTTGCTTATGTTCATACCCTCAAGGTCAATGAACATGAGATGGCCGTGCTCACGGGCGAGAACGATGTCCACAAAAGCGCGAAGATCCTCGCCGGGTGGGGCGTAAAGGAAGTGGTGATCACCCTCGGCAGCATGGGCTCCGTGATCTATGCCGAACACACCTTCCATTCGATCCCCGCCTACGTGCCGACGACCTCCGTGGTAGACGCCACGGGTTGCGGCGATACCTATATGGCCGGCTATTTGTACCAGCGCGTGAAAGGAGCTTCCATCCGGGAAGCGGGTGAGTTCGCCGCAGCCATGGCCACCCTGAAGATCGAAGGCTCCGGTCCCTTTACCGGCACGTTAGCGGACGTCCTGGCGCTGCTGGCCAGCCGGAAAGACAAAGTCAAGATGCCATGAGCACCCCCGCCGAGATCACCACGCATATGCTGGCCCACGACCGTTTTTCACAATGGCTGGGGTTGCAGATCGATGCCACGGAGACAGCGTATTGTAAATTACATTTCGTTATCACCGATCAAATGCTGAACGGCTTCGACGTTGTCCACGGCGGCATCCTGTTTGCCGCTGCCGACTCCGCTTTCGCCTTCGCCTGCAATTCGCACGGTATCCTCACGTTGGCGCTCAACGCCGATATTGCCTTTACCCGGACCGCCCATAGCGGTGATATCCTGACCGTGGAAGCCAAAGCCATCCACCAGGGCGGCAGGACCGGTGTCTATCAGGTCGACATCACCAATGCCGCGGGGGACCTCATCGCCTTGTTCAAAGGAACGGCCTACAGGACGTCAAAACCGATTGACGCTCAATAACTTTATTTAATATCTTTTTAATTTCTTAGTATACCCGGGTTAGCATAAAATTTGCATTTTTGCGCCTTACTCCTCACTGTCTACAATTTCGGATTGCCGGGCCTGGAAACTATTGTCATATATTATAAATTTTCACGATCGATATGTCCAGATTTGCATTAGTAGCCTTAAAACGCCTCTTAGGGACTTCGTGCGTCCTACTTACGATATCGATTGGCGGCCGTGCCCAGGCGCAGAATCAAAAGGTCGCCGATAGCGCCCTGACGCTGGAGCAATGCGTGGCCTACGCCCTCCAGCACGAGCCGCTGATCAACATGGCCATCGTGAACCAGGCGATCACCACCGCCAACAACCGCATTGCAATAGCCGGCTGGCTGCCCCAGGTCAACGTACAGGGCAATTTAACCCACTACAATACCCTGCCTACGGGTTTCTTTACCGATTCAGGGCGCATCGTCAATTCAAAAACGGGAGTCGTCAATACGTTCACTCCCACTCTCGCGGTCACGCAGACGATCTTCAACCCAGCCCTCCTCTACGCGGTACACACCGAGCCCCTTTACAACAAGCAGGCGCGGCAGATCACGGACAGCACCAAGATCGAGATCGTCTCGGCCGTCAGCAAGACCTTTTACAGCCTCCTCAATACCCTCGAACAGATCAACGTCCTCAAAGAGGACACGGCCCGGCTGGCGAAGAATGTCAGCGATACCTATCACCAGTTTGTCAGTGGCGTGGCGGACAAAACGAACTATGACGAGGCCGTGATCTCGCTCAACAATTCGCTGTTCTCGCTGCGGCAGGCAGGCGAGGCCGTCCGCCCCCAATATGCCCAGCTCAAGCAGGTAATGGGCTACCCACCCACCGCACAGTTCAATGTGCTATACGACACGCTGCAGATGCAAAACGACATCGCCTTCGATACCACGATGGCGCTGGACATGACCAAACGGCCCGAATTCCAATACCTGCAAACCACCAAACAGCTGCAATTACAAACGGTGAATTATTACCGGCATGCCTGGATACCTACCATAGGCGCCTTCTTCGATTACGAGTATGAGTTCGAGAACAATGCCTTCAGCAAGCTCTTTTCGCAGGCCTATCCATTCAACTATGTAGGTCTCTCTTTCTCTGTACCGGTCTTCACCGGTTTCGCCCGCAGCCAAAACATCAGGAAAGCGCGACTGCAATACGATCTCCTGGACTGGAGCGAGGTGGAGCTTAAGTCGCAGATCTGGACCGATTACACCACGGCCATGGCGAACTATAAAAGCAATCTGTATAACCTCGGTGTATCGAAGCAGAATACGGAACTGGCGAAAGAGACCTATGGTATTGTGAATCTGCAGTATCTGCAGGGCGTAGTCCCCTACCTGAATGTGATCACCGCCGAAACGAACCTGATCACCTCCGAACTCACGTACGAAACATCGCTTTTCCAGGTCTTATCGAGCAAGATCGACCTGGAGAAGGCCATGGGAATCATCACGATAAAATAAAACCCTAATTAATATAATAATCACTGGTATGAATAGACTGGCATCGATCCTGGTTTTTGCCTTCTGCCTCGCGGTTTTCTCCTGCAAGCCGAAGCCAACTCCACCCACTCCACCCGCTTCCGTCAACCTGATGACGGTAGCTGCACGGCCTGTTGTTTATTATGATAAATATCCTTCCACCACGGTCGCGGTCAGCCAGGTGAGCCTCACGGCCCAGGTGACCGGGTATATCACCTCCATCGATTTTACCGAAGGCTCGCATGTACACAAAGGTCAGCTGCTTTATCGGCTGGACATGCGCCTCTACGAGGCCGCCGTGGACCAGGCCAGGGCCACGCTACGGGTGGATTCGGGCAACCTCAGGCTGGTGCAGCAGGATTACGACCGGTATCAATACCTGGCTAAATACAAAGCAATCGCGACCCAGCTGGTTGACCACGCGAGCATCCAATTGCAGAACGCGAAGGACTCGGTGGTGGCGGCCCAGCAGCAACTCAAGACGGCGTTGACCAATCTCTCCTATGCCAATATCTATGCGCCTTTCGACGGCACCATCGGTATCTCGCAGGTGAGGATCGGCAATCTCGTGACCCCGGGTACCACCGTTCTCAATACCATTTCCACCGACAATCCCATGGGCGTCGATTTCCTCGTGAACGAAGCACAGCTGCCGCATTTCGAGGAGCTGCAGGCAGGAAAGGGAAAATCGATCGACTCGCTTTTTACCATTCTGCTGCCCGACGGACAGCTCTATCCGCATCCGGGTAAGATCCTGTTCATCGACCGGGCCGTAGACCCGCAAACCGGCGCTATCGACATCCGCCTCGCCTTTCCCAACCCGGATGGCATCCTTCGCCCGGGTATGAGCACGGTCGTCCGGGTGCACAACCAGGACCCGGCGCCACAGATCGTGGTCCCCAGCAGGGCCGTTGTGGAGCAGATGGGTGAATACTTCGTATTCATAGCAAAAGATACCGTGCTGCAGACCAAAGGCGATTCAGCAGGCAGGAAAGGCGCGGATCCGGCTCAAACACCTGAGCTTCGCGCGTTCCAGAAAAAGGTACAGTTGGGACAGACCGTCGGCCCCAATGTCATCGTCAAATCGGGGATCGATGTCGGCGACCGCATCGTACTGGATGGTGTTCAGGCGATCCACGAGAACTCCCGGATCAACGCAGGGCCCGCAAAGGAAGGCCCTGCAAAAAAATAACTTTCATCTTCTTGTATGATTGCGAATACCTTTATCAAGCGTCCGGTAACTGCCATGGTGGTCTCCATCGTACTGGTGATTGCCGGCGCCATTTGCATCCTGACCCTGCCGATCGACCAATATCCCGATATCACGCCGCCCGTGGTCCAGGTGAACGCCCAGTTTACCGGCGCCGACGCGCAAACGGTCGAACAGACCGTGGCCACGCCCATCGAGGAGCAGGTCAACGGCAGCCCGGGCATGGAATACATGCAGAGCAACAGCACGAACAATGGTTTGCTGTCGATGAACGTCACGTTCAATATCGGAACCAATGTTGATATCGCCACCCTGGACGTTCAGAACCGCGTGAGCATCGCCAACCCCCTATTGCCCGCAGTGGCTAGCCGCCTCGGGGTGACCGTACGCGCGATAAACCCCAGTCAGCTCATGATGATCGCCGTCTATGCGCCCCAGGGCTCGCACGACATCACGTTCCTCGACAACTACACCAATATCTTTGTCCAGGACGCGCTGCTGCGTGTACCGGGCGTGGGCAGCATCTCCCGGTCCACGGATGACTTCAGCATGCGCGTGTGGATGGACCCGCAGAAGATGGCGTCGCACAACCTGATGCCGCAGGATATCATCAATGCGCTGAATGCCCAGAACGTACAGGTCGCCGCAGGCTCCGCCGGTGTCCCGCCGCAATCCAAGGCGCAGGCATTCGAGATCGGCATCCTCGTGAACGGACGCCTCAGTAAAGTATCCGAGTTCGAGAACATCATCGTCAAGAACAACCCGGCAAGAGGCGAATTGGTCTATCTCAAGGACGTGGCAAGGGTCGAGCTCGGCAAGTTTACCTTCAGCAGTAACTCCTTCGTCGACGGGCATCGCGCCTCGATCCTGCGCGTCTATCAGGCGCCGGGCAGCAATGCCCTCGAGACGGCCAATGGCATCTACAAAGAGCTGGCGCTCCTGCGCCAGAACTTCCCTGCCGATGTCGAATACTCCATTCCCTTCGAGGCCGTTACCGTGGTGAAGGTCTCGATGGCAGATGTCGTCCGCACCTTGTTCCTGACCCTTGGGCTCGTGGTGATCGTGGTATTCGTCTTCCTGCAAAGTTTCCGCTCTACGCTGATCCCGATCCTGGCGATCCCGGTGTCGATCATCGGAACCTTCATTTTCTTTTATCCGCTGAACTTTACGATCAATACCCTTACGATGTTCGGCTTCGTGCTGGCTATCGGCATCGTCGTAGACGATGCCATTATAGTAGTGGAGGCCGTACAGCACCATATGGATCACGAAGGGATGTCGCCCAAGGAAGCTACTTATGTGGCCATGAAGGACATCTCCGCGCCGGTGGTAGCCATCGCCCTTATCCTGGCGGCGGTCTTCGTGCCGGTGGGCTTTATCCCCGGCATCGTTGGCCGGCTGTACCAGCAGTTTGCCATTACCATCGCCATCTCGGTAATCCTCTCCGCCTTCATCGCCTTGTCGCTGACACCCGCCTTGTGTACGCTGCTGCTGAAACCCACCGATCCGAAGAAAAAGAAACGGGGCCTCAGCAAGGCATTCGATCATTTCAACCACTGGTTCGACAAGCTCACGGAGCGGTACAAGAATGGCGTAGACAGGAGCATCAGGGGCTTCCGGTGGATCATCGTCCTGCTGGTCGTGATCTGTATCGGCGCCTGGTTCCTGTTCATGAAAAAGCCCACGGGCTTTATTCCTTCCGAAGACGACGGCAGCCTGTATGTTACCTTTCAGCTTCCGCCGGCATCCTCCACCGCCCAGAGCGTGGACGTGATGAACAAGCTCATGGATGTTGTGACAAATACGCCCGGCGTGGCGCACTATGCCGCCCTCTCCGGCCTCAACGTCGTTAACAACGCTTCCAATTCCAACGCCGGGACGATCTATATCCAGCTCAAGCCCTGGGACGAACGGAACAAAGAGAGCGAGCAGGTACCCGGCATCATCGATGTGCTGAACAAAAGGATCGCTGACGCCGGCATCCGGAATGCGAATGCCGAGGTGATCCCTCCCTCCCCTATCCCCGGTGTGGGCGAAACGGTGGGCTTTAGCATGCAGATCGAACAACGGACCACTACCGATGACCTTCAGGCCTTCCAGCGGGTCGTGGGTAAATTCGTTGCCGAGGCGAACAGTAACCCCGCTATCACGGGCGCCTTCAGCTTTTATACCGCCAATACGCCCAGCTATAACCTAAAGGTGGACCGCGAGAAATGCGAGAAGCTGGGGGTCAATGTCGGCGATGTCTTTACGACGATCCAGGCGTTCATGGGCAGCCTTTACATCAATGATTTTACCGAATACAACCGCACCTTCCACGTGGTGGTGCAGGCGGACACCAATTTCCGGGCGCTGATCAGCGATATGGACAAATACTATGTCCGCAACCAGGACAGCACGATGGTGCCGCTCAGCACCCTGTGTACCTATACGCCCACGGAAACGGCACCGCTCATCCAGCATTTCAACATCTTCCGGTCCGCGGAGATCGACGGCGCCCCGCAGACGGGTTATAGCAGCACCCAGGCAACCGATTCGCTCATCGCCATTGCCGGCAGAGTGCTGCCCGAAGGATATAACTATGAATTCTCCGGACTTAGCTACGAGGAGATACGGGCAGGTTCGACCACGATCTATATCTTCCTGTTCTCGATCACATTCGTCTTCCTGTTCCTGGCCGCACTTTACGAAAGCTGGTCCGTTCCCTTCTCGGTGCTGCTGGCCGTTCCGGTGGGCGCCTTCGGGGCGATCTTCACCCTTTGGCTCGTACCGAGTCTTACCGATAACGTATACGCCCAGATCGGTCTCATCACGCTCATCGGTCTGGCGGCGAAGAACGCCATCCTGATCGTGGAGTTTGCCAAAGTGCGGGTAGACCGCGGCGAAGAGCTTATCCAATCCACGCTCGATGCCGTAAAGCTCCGGTTGCGGCCGATCGTCATGACCTCCCTGGCATTCATTTTGGGCGTCTTACCTTTGGTGCTGGCTACCGGCGCAGGCGCCGTGGCGAGAAGGACCATCGGCTACACCGTACTCGGCGGGATGACCGCCGCTTCAACCATTGCGATCTTTATCGTGCCCGTGCTCTACGTGGTCATCACCCGTCTTAGTTATGGTAAAGAAAGACTGGACTGGCTCCAGGCGCATCATGAAGAGCTCATGGAAAAGACCAAAAAGGTCGAGGCCGAGAATATCGATCCGGAACTCGAATACGAACTGGCAAAATCCCGCGATCAGCATAAACCACTGGAAGGATGATTGCAAATACTTTTATCAAGCGGCCCGTTACAGCGATCGTGATCTCGCTGGTGCTGGTGATCTCGGGTGTGATCTCCATTTTCAACCTGGCGGTGGATCAATACCCGAATATCTCGCCGCCCAGTGTCTCCATTTACGGCAGCTATACCGGCGCCGACGCGCAAACGGTGGAGCAAACGGTGGCCATTCCCATCGAGGAGCAAGTCAACGGTACGCCCGGCATGGAATACATGACGAGCACCAGCACGAATAGCGGTGGCGTGAATGTCCGGGTGACGTTCAAAGTAGGAACGAACGTCTATGTGTCTGCGCTCAACGTGCAGAACCGGGAAAGGATAGCATCGCCGTTATTGCCTTCCGTCGTCAGCAAGCTGGGCCTCAATGTGCGCGCCAGCAACCCCGACCAACTACTGCTGGTGGCGATCTATTCCCCCAAGGGTTCGCATAATATCACCTTCCTTGACAACTATACCAGCGTGTTCATCCAGGACGCCATCCTGCGCGTGCCGGGCGTCGGTGATGTGAGCGCCAGGACGGACCAGTTCGCCATGCGTATCTGGATGGATCCGCAAAAGATGGCGTCTTACCATATCACGCCCGCGGATGTGTCCGCCGCCGTCAATGCGCAAAACCAGTATGTGGCTGCAGGTTCGGCCGGCGCGCCACCGCAGCATTCAGCCCAGTCCTATGAGCTCAATATCCTCGTCAATAGCATGCTCAACAAGCCCGCGGATTACGAAAAGATCGTCGTCAAGACCAATCCCAAAACGGGTGCGATGGTCTATCTCAAAGACGTGGCGCGGGTTGAGCTCGGCAAATTCACGTTTAGCAGCAATGCCTTCGTGGATGGCCACCGATGTTCGTTCCTGATGATCTACCAGGCGCCGGGCAGCAATGCCCTGCAGACGGCCGACGCGGTCTATGCAAAATTGGCGGAGCTCAAAAAGTCTTTTCCGAATGACGTAGACTACATCGTTCCATTCGAAGCCATCACGATCATTCGCGTCTCGATGCAAGAAGTGGAAAAGACCCTGCTGCAGGCCCTGGCGCTGGTGGCGCTCGTCGTATTGTTGTTCCTGCAGAACTGGCGATCCACGATCATCCCGATCTTCGCCATCCCGGTGTCTATCCTGGGGACCTTTATCTTCTTCATTCCCCTCGGCTTCACGATCAATACCCTCACGATGTTCGGCTTCGTGCTGGCGATAGGCATCGTCGTAGACGATGCCATAATTGTTGTCGAGGCGGTGCAGCATTATATCGATGAGCAGCATATGTCCGCGAAAGAGGCGACGTACCAGGCCATGAAGGAGATCTCCGCGCCCGTTGTGGCGATCGCCCTGATCCTCGCCGCCGTCTTCGTGCCCGTGGGCTTCATCCCGGGTATCGTGGGCCGGCTGTACCAGCAATTTGCCATCACCATCGCTATCTCGGTGATCATCTCGGCGTTTATCGCCCTTTCGTTGACACCTGCGCTTTGTACCCTGCTGCTGAAGCCGCATAACCCGCATAAGAAAAAGAACTGGGTGGACAAATTCTTCGCCGCGTTCGAACGAGGATTCGACAAGTTAACCTTCCGTTATGTCCATGGCGTCCGCCGCGCCATCAAATATTCGGGCATTACCGTGCTTGTGCTGGCGGCAATCTGTGTCGGCACCTTTTATCTTTTCCGGACCAAACCTTCCGGTTTTGTGCCCACCGAAGACGGCGGCCGGGTGTTCATCACTTTCCAGCTGGCGGATGCCAGTGCGACGACCCAGAGTGTGGACGTCATGGAAAAGATGATGAAGGTCGTGAACACAACACCGGGCATCCTCCATTATGTGGCCGTTTCGGGCTTCAATATCCTCAACGGCGGCGCGACCTCGAATGCCGGCTCCTTTTTTGTGATGCTTACCCCCTGGGACCAGCGCACGACACCGGAAACACAATGGCCGGGCATTTCCAACGCCCTTTACAAAAAATTCGCTGCGGCGGGGATAAAAAATGCCTCGATCCACGTCATACAGCCGGCGCCGATCCGCGGTGTCGGCATTTCGGCGGGTTTCTCCTTCCAGATCGAGCAAGGCAGTTCCACCGATGATATCTATGCTTTCGAAAAAGCAGTGAACAGGTTTGTGGCGGAAGCGAAAAAGAATCCATCTACTTCGACGGCCGTATGCTATTTCTCGGCGCATACACCCAGCTATGACCTTACTGTCGACCGGGACAAATGCCAAAAGCTGGGGGTGGATATCACCCAGGTCTTCCAGACCATGCAGGCTTACATGGGCAGCCTGTTCATCGGCAACTTCACGCTCTACGACCGGACCTATCACGTGGTGATGCAGGCCGACACCTCCTACCGCGCGTTGATCGGGAACATGGACAAGTACTACGTCCGGAATTCCCGCGATTCGATGTTGCCCCTGAGTACGCTCATCAGCTATAAGCCTTCACAGGCGGCGCCGCTGATCACGCACTTCAACATCTTCCGATCCGCGGAGGTCGATGGTTCCATCCCACCTGGCTATAGCAGCGGGCAGAGCCTGGATGACCTGAAGAAGCTGGCAGCAAAATATCTTCCCCGCGGATATACCTACGATTTCTCCGGACTCAGCTACGAAGAGATCAAGGCCGGCTCGATGACCGTGTATATCTTCCTGTTCTGTATCATCTTTGTCTTCCTGTTCCTCGCGGCTTTATACGAGAGCTGGTCGGTGCCGCTGGCCGTGATGTTGGCCGTGCCTATCAGCGCCTTTGGCGCCATCGCGGCGCTGAGCATCGCACCATCGCTTAGCAACAATGTCTATGCGCAAATCGGGCTGATCACGCTCATCGGGCTGTCCGCCAAGAATGCGATCCTCATCGTGGAATTTGCCAAGATCCGCGTCGACCGCGGGGAAGAGCTCATTAAGTCTACGCTCGAGGCGGCACGGCTGCGTATCCGGCCCATCCTCATGACCTCGATGGCTTTTATCCTGGGCGTCATGCCGCTGGTGCTGGCCAGCGGTGCGGGCGGCCTTTCCAGGAATACCATCGGCGTTACCGTACTGGGCGGGATGATCGCTTCATCGGGCATCTCCATCTTCATCGTGCCGGTGCTGTATGTGCTGTTCACCAAGATGTCCTATGGCAAGAAACAATTGCAGTGGCTGCAGGATCATCATGAGGAGCTCATGGAAAAAGCACGTAAGGTCGAAGAACAGAACATCGATCCCGAACTGGAATACGAGATAGCGCAGGCGCATAAGGAGCATAAAGAATTTAAGGCCGGCCTCGAAGGCTGATCGGCCGGTGTCACGGCTCACTCGCTACGCAGACCTTACCGGAATGAGCCGGCAGCCGCTCACCCAAACCTTGGTAACAGCCGATCCGCGGCTTCGATCCAGAGCTGGTGCGCGCCGCTTTTGCGGATCTCACGGCCGGCCTGCTCATTGAGACCGCCCGGCGTGGCGGCATGCTGCGCGAATGCCGGAAAGCCTGCCTTGGGATCGAGCTGCGCCAGCGCCGCCAGCGATTGAAAAAGATGCGCGGTGTAGGCATTGGCGGTGAGTGGTGCAACGCCATGTTCGATGGCCCATCCGCTCAGTGCGCCCAGCAGATCATAGAACGGTGTGATCAGCCCCGTGAGCGTCCACAAAGCATGCAACTGTGGTTCGTCGTCCACCACGAGCGGCTCGCCTACCCGCGCGAACAGTTGTTCCACCACGGGCGCCGGCCGGTATAACGCGATCGGACAGTTGTGTTTCGCCGCCGCGGGCATCGGGATCGCCCGGCTGACGGCCATCGCGGGACGTGCCTGCGTCGCGAGATCGGCGTATTTCAGCAAGGCAACCAGCGAGACCACGATATGATCCGCGCGAAATTTTAACGCGCCCAGCACCTCCGTCGCCACCGGCGGACGTACACTAAGGATCACGATCTCGCTCCGGTCCAGCACGGCCTGGTTGCTCTCCAGCCGCGTGACCCGCGGATACCGCGCTGCCAGGGCCTTCGACCGCGCTTCATTCCGCGGCGAGAGAAAAAGCTCGAGATCGCCTGGCTCCGCGGCCACTGATACCGCCCCCGGCCCGCTCGCTCCCGGCGTCGAAAATCCTTCGACGAGCGCCGCCGCAATATTACCCACGCCGATAAACCCCAATTTCATGAGACGCTTTTTGATGGGGCCAAATATAGTTAATTCGAGCTGCCGCGCATCCTGGATCACGAGACGTCATCCTTTAAAGGTCAAAAACCAGTGGGTTTCGGTGAAATAATGGTCACCGGAAAACCCCGGCAACGCTTATATTTAGCGCCTAAAAGCCGACCACATATGAGGCACCGCCGTTTTTCCGTAAGTTTCCTGTTATTGGGCTTCGTCCTGACACTGATCGCCTGGACGCCCCTCGCCGCACAACAGTCCGGCGCGGCTCAAACGCCGTCGACCGCACAGGCGGCAACACCCGCTAACCTGGCCATCGTCGCCAGGGCCACGACCTCGGGCCGCCCCGGCGCGGCCCTCACCACCCTCAACGATGGTGACACCGCCGCCAGCGAGGGTGATGGCTGGTTCCGGTCGCTACATCGCCAGGCTAAGGCCTGGGTAGAATATCAATGGCCGCAACCCATCACCACCCGGCAGATCGCCACATTGTGGTGGGATTATGAACATACTGCCAAACTGCCGGGAAGTTACCAGATCGAATACTGGGACGGGAAGACATTCCAGCCGGTACGCAACGCACAGGGGCTCGGGCTCGTCAACCGAACCTTCAATACGACGACATTCGACGAAATCACCACGACCAGGCTCAGGATCACAATGGATTCTTCCGATCGATACGACGTGACGTTGCTGGAATGGACCGTCGCCGAATCGGAACACTGCGCACCCGTGGCGCCGGTGGTCGACGCAGGCACGGATCGCGACGTGATGCTCGATGGCAAGACCTATCTCAGCGCAAGTATCAAAAGCATTCACCCCATCACCCGCACCCAATGGACGGCCATCAGTGGCCCCGGCGTGACGATCGCGGATGCCGGCAACGCAACCACCACAGCCGCCTTCAAAACCCCCGGCGTATACACCCTGCAGTTCACCGCCTGGCAGGGCGAGCTGCATACCAGCGGCAAGGTGCGGGTGAAGGTCGTCAACCCACCGCCGGCCAAACGGCTCGACGTCGTCTATACCAAACACTATAGCATCGACAGCAAGCTCTGGAACGATCGCGCCAAGGCCATCATCGTGAACTGGATACCCTACTGCATCGCCCAGTGCGAACGCACCGATCTCACCACCGGCCAGGGCGGGCTCGATAATTTTATCGAAGCCGGCAAAGCGCTGCGCGGCGAACCACACGGCAAACACAAAGGCTATGTCTTCTCCAACGCCTGGGTCCACCAAACGGTGGAAGCCATGTGCGAAGCCCTCATGGTCGACCCCAAAGGCGACAAGGAGATCATTGCTGCGCAGGAGAAGATGAAAGCAACACTGGAACGATGGATACCGATCATTCTGGCGGCTCAGGAACCCGACGGCTATCTCCAAACGGCCTGGACGTTGCGCGATACGAGTCGATGGCATCACCGCTGGTCGCCGGAATCCCGTGGCAACCACGAAGGCTACACGGCTGGATATTTTATTGAATCTGCTATCAATGATTACACCCTCACCGAAGGGCACGACAAGCGCCTCTACAATGCCGCCAAGAAATTGGCCGACTGCTGGGTCGCCAACATCGGCCCCGGCAAGATCGCCTGGTTCGACGGCCACCAGGAGATGGAACAGGCCCTCGTTCGGTTCGGGCGTTTCGTCAACGACATGGAAGGCCAGGGACACGGCGATGCCTATATCCGGCTGGCCAAGTTCCTGCTCGACAACCGCCACGGCGGCAGCGATTATGATCAAAGCCGGGTGCCGGTACAGGAACAATACGAGGCCGTGGGACACGCCGTACGCGCTACCTACACCTATTCGGGCATGGCGGACGTAGCCGCGGAAACCGGCGACGTAGACTACCAGAGCGCCGTGCTCTCGCTGTGGGACGATATGGTCAACCGAAAGTATTACATCACCGGCGGCATCGGCAGCGGCGAGACCTCCGAAGGATTCGGCCCCGACTATTCGCTGCGTAACAATGCCTATTGTGAATCCTGTTCCAGCTGCGGCCTGATCTTCTTCGAATACAAGATGAATCTCGCCTACCACGACGCCCGCTACGCCGATCTCTACGAAGAGACGCTGTACAACGCGTTATTGGGTTCGCTTTCCCTCGACGGCAAGGACTTCCTGTACACCAATGCCCTCACGACATCGCAGCCCCGCTACGCCTGGCATGTGTGTCCCTGCTGCGTAGGCAATATCCCCCGCACGCTGCTGATGATGCCTACTTGGACCTATGTCCGTGGCGATGACGGTCTTTATGTCAACCTCTTTATCGGCAGTACGATGAAGATCGAAAAGGTAGCAGGCACCGACGTCGAAATGACCCAAAAGACCGACTATCCCTGGAGCGGAAAGGTGGCCCTCATGGTAAACCCCAGGGAAACCAAAACCTTTACCTTGTACATCCGCGTTCCCAATCGTACCACCAGCGAGCTCTATATCCCTGATACTACTATCAACGGCCTCAAATCGCTCACGGTAAACGGCCAGCCGCTGACACCGGAGATCCGGCGCGGCTATGCCGTCATTCGCCGGACCTGGAAAAAAGGCGACAGGGTCGACTTCGAGCTGCCCATGACGATCCAGCGGGTAAAGGCCAGCGAAAAGATCGAAGCCGATCGCGGTCGTGTCGCCTTGCGTTATGGTCCGCTGCTTTACAATGTCGAGAAGGCGGATAACGGCGATATCGACAAGACCATCGGCAATGGCCCCCTCCACCTGGAATGGGAAGGCAATTTTCTACACGGCATTATGGCGATAAAAGGCACATGGGCCGACGGCAGCCCGCTCGTGGCTGTGCCTAACTATGCCCGGCTAAACCGCCTGCCCGTGACGGCCTCACCGGACGAATCGAATCATACGCCGCCGCCACCACCCGTATCCACCGTGTGGATAAAAGATTTACCTTAATCCTCTAATCACCAAAGCTTATGAGAAAACTCCTGAACATCGCCGCCTCACTGATGGCCTGCATCGTGCTTACTGCGACCACTGGTCATGCCCAGATCTCGCCCGATTCCTATGTTCCCTGCCAGGAGATGCCCAGCCTGATGCAGAATTACGAGGCCGATTGGCGTGCCTTGACGCGTTTTTACACGAGCACCTTTTATGGCAGCCGCTATCAGGGCTATGGCGGCATCGAAGGAGCAGCCCCTACTATCCGCGCCCGTTTCGACTCGCTTTATCAAGAATATTTGGGCAAAACGGAGGCCCTCGATTTCAACTCCCTGCCGCAGGAATGCAAGGTCGACTACATCCTCTTCAAACGCGATCTCAAAGAAAAGCTGCGGGCTTCCGCCGAAGAGCAAAAGCAATATAGCAAGATCAGCCACTGGTTCCCTTTTGCCGACAGCATCTATGCCACGGAGAAGCTACGGCGTCGCGGACACGTGCTCAACTCCGAGGCGCTGGCGAAGAACTGGTTCGATGCCACAAGGACGATCGCGAAGTTCAGGGAAAAGCTCAAGACCGACTCCAGCATGGATATGGACGCCCTGTACGAGGCAGGCTTGGTGATTGCCGATCTCAGAAGAGCAATAACCGATGTCTACGACTTCTACAATGGCTATGATCCGCTTTTCACGTGGTGGATGCCGAAGACCTATAAAGAGCTGGACAGTGCGCTAACGCTCTATGCCGCGCAATTCAAGGACAAGAACCTCCGATTCGCGGCAAACGACAAAAGCGGTATCGTGGGCCATCCCGTGGGCCGCGCCGAGCTGATCCGCCAACTGAATTACGAAATGATTCCCTACAGCCCCGAAGAGCTTATCGATATCGCGAACAAAGAATTTGCCTGGTGCGACAAAGAGATGCTGAAAGCCTCGCGCGACATGGGTTTCGGCGATAATTGGAAAGCGGCGCTGGAGAAGGTAAAGAATGCCTATGTTCCTCCCGGCGAGCAACCGGAAATGATCTTGCGGTTGTTTAACGAATCCGTGGACTTTCTTAAAAAACACGACCTCGTGACCATCCCGCCCCTGGCGGAAGAGACCTGGGGCATGATCATGATGACGCCCGAACGGCAGCTCGTCAACCCTTTCTTTACCGGCGGCAACGAGATCAGCATCTCCTACCCCACCAATACCATGGAAGAGGACGACAAGCTCATGAGCATGCGCGGCAACAACCCCTATCTGTCCCGCGCCACGGTGCACCATGAGCTCATTGCGGGTCACAACCTGCAGGCCTTCATGAACACCCGTCATCGCACCTATCGGGATTTCGGCTCCGGCTTCTGGACCGAAGGCTGGTCGCTTTACTGGGAACTGCTGCTATGGGACCTCAAATTCCCACAGACACCCGAAGACCGCGTCGGGATGCTGTTCTGGCACATGCACCGGTGCGCCCGGATCATCTTTTCGCTCAATTATCATCTGGGCAAATGGACACCTGAACAATGTATCGATTTCCTGGTGGACCGCGTCGGTCACGAGCGGGCCAATGCGGCGGGCGAGGTCCGCCGGTCCTTTGCCGACCACTACCCTCCCCTGTACCAGTTAGCCTATCTCACCGGCGGCCGCCAGTTCTATGCGTTAAAGAAAGAGTTGGTGGACAGCGGGAAGATGACCTATAAACAATACCATGACTCCATTCTGCAGCTGAATGCCATGCCCGTCGAAATGATCCGGGCCATCCTGCTTCACCTGCCGCTGGATAAAGACTATACCACGAAATGGCGGTTCTACGACGGGATGACACTGCCCTAGGGCAAGCCGGAGGCTGCCGCCCGGAGGTGAGGCCGCCGCTCGTCTATAAATTGATACTGAAGTCGAACGTCGCGACGGCCCCGGCATTGAGCGTCTCATGGAGGCGCCGGCCATGGAATTCTATGGTAAAGCCCCTGGGCGCATCCGTGTTGTTCAGCACGATGAGCACTCCGCGGCCCCGCGGCGTCTGAAACGCGACATTGGGCAGCTGGTCGTCGGAGTTGGAAGCGATCCGCGATGATTCGGGTATCACGTATTTCGAGGCGTGAGCAACGATATAATAGGCCGGATTGCGCTTAACCGAATCGCCGTCGATGGTCAGCGCGCCCAGACAGCGATCGCAGCCGCCACGGTCCGTATGCGGTTCATAATGCGGGTCCGAGGCCAGGTTCCATTCGATGACGGTCCGGGACCAGTTGCGCGTCGCGCCAACGATGAGCTTCCGCACATGCTCGTCGACATCCCGCAGCATATCGCCGGGGGCTCCCACCCATTGCTCCGTGAAATAGATATTCTTATCGGGGAATGAATCGTGTACACTGCTAAGCGTATCGATGGGGCCGGCATAGAGGTGGAACGCCGATCCATCGACATATTGATTGGCCTCCGGGTCCTTGAGGATAGAGATCGGATAATCCGGCCGGTCGCAGTTGTGGTCGTAGACGATGATCTTGGTATCCAGCAGCTCCTGCTTGATGGCAGGGCCGAGCTGTTTGACGAAGGCCGCTTCGGCGGCCGCGGGCATATACATGCTCGGGTTATTGCCGGGATGCAACGGCTCGTTCTGCGGCGTCACGGCATCGATGCGGATCCCTTCCTGCTGCATCGCCAGAATGTATTTCACAAAATACCGCGCATAGACCCCATAGTATTGGGGGAGCAAACTGCCGCCGCGGGTATCGTGGTTGTCTTTCATCCATACGGGCGCACTCCAGGGCGTAGCCAGGATCTTGATCGTCGGATTGAGCCCTACGATCTCCTGCAACACCGGTATCACATCCTTCTTATCCGGTCCCAGATCGAAACGCGCCAGCGCGGTATCGGTTTGCCCCGCGGGCAGATCGTCGTACGAGAACACATGCTCATTGAGATCGGAGGCGCCGATGGTAACCCGCAGATAGCTCGATCCGAGATGATCACCGTCGGCCGTGAAAAGCTGTTGCAGCAGGGCCGTACGTGCAGCCGGGCTCATCTTCATCAGGGCCTGCGCGCTGCCGCCGGTGAGACACCAGCCGAATCCATCGATATGCTGGTATTTCTTTTTCTCATCGATCGAGATCACCGGGTCCTGTGGAAAGGCATTCTCTTTGGAAAAGGTCTGCGCCGGCTGTTGCTGAAAAAGAACACCATGAGCCGGGTCGGTCAGCCAAAACGTAACAATGTCCTTCTCCTTCTGCGCGCGGGCAGGACTATACGCGGCGCAGCAAAACACCGCTGCAAAGATAGTCCAGTAAACAAATCTCATCTATTTGATAATTAATGTAGCGATCGAATGCGGTAAACTCTGCGTATCCGTCTCCTGTCCTTTGAGGATCAAATGATAGGCAATCGGCTGATCCGTAGTGTTCATGACTATGACAACGATGCTGCCGTCTTTGTTCATGAACCCGGTACCTTGCAACCCGGCCCTGTTCGCTGAAACCGCGATCCGATGCGCACCGGGCCGGACGAATTTGGAGAACGCGCCGATATAGTAAAACGCGTTGGTATAGATCAGCTCACCATTGCGGGTATCGCAATGCACCGGCGCAAAACAGAAGTTGCCTACGTGGTTCGGACCGCCGTTCTCGTCCAGCAAAATATTCCAGTCCGTCCAGCCGGTAGCCCCGCTGTTGAAGTCGTTGATCATCGAATAGCCATACCGCTCCCCGAGCGACCAGGCCTGCAGGCTGTCGAAGGAGAACTTTTCCTTGCATCCTTCCGTGAAAAGCAGGGCCTTGCCCGGGAACGCCTCGTGCGTCAGCCGGACATTGTCGAACAGCATCGGCCCGCCCGTCCAGGTCTCATACCAGTGGAACCCGATGCCCCAGACGTATTTGGCGGCCGCCGGGTCCTCCAGGATCGTGCTGGCCCGTTGATAGATAAGATCACGATTATGGTCCCAGGCGATTAGCTTCTTGCCGCCCATGCCGGCCTTGGCCAGCGTAGGTCCGAGATAGTCGCGAATGAAGTTGCGCTCGTCTTCCGCGGTGTAGATACATGACTCCCATTTTTGTTTGGCCATTGGCTCGTTCTGTACAGAAAGACCCCAGATGGGCATGCCCATGGCTTCGTAGGTCTTGATGAACTTGACATAGAAATTCGCCCAGGCCTGCGCGTATTCGGGTTTGAGCTTGCCGCCGCCGGTGACACTTTTGTTATCCTTCATCCAGCCGGGCGGACTCCAGGGCGTAACATAGAGCTTCAACCGGCCGCCGGCCGCTTTGAACGCCGCCTTGATCAGCGGGATACGGTACTTTTCGTCGTGCACGACACTGAAGCTTTTGAGGGTGACATCGTTGTCGGTGACATAGCTATAACTGCCGCTGGAGAAGTCGCAGCACATGATATGAGTCCTCGCCAGCGTGTACCCGATACCGCGAGCCGTATCGTAGTAGGCGGTGAGCAGCTCCTGTTGTTTGGCGGGAGATAATTTGGCAAAGGTCTCGGCCGCGGCATCGGTAAGCGCGCCGCCGATACCCAGGAACGGCTGGAATGAAGCCGAAGGGTCCACAAGGACGAACGGCTCGGTCTCGAGCGGCTGACGGCCGGGAGAGAAGTTCAGGGTCCCGCTCGCGGATAATCGTAAGTCGGTGTTGGCAGCAGTCGTGTAGACCGTAACGGTCTTCTGCGCGAAGCCGGTCAAACCACAAAAGGCCGCCGCCACGAGCAGGGTTGATTTTCGTAACATATACAGTATTGAATGGTGCCCAAATTTGGGGTGCCCAAAGTTAAAGCTTACAGGGTACAATGCGTATGATAATTCTCCAGCTCCGCGGTCGTTTCGGTGACCAGATCGCCATAGCGCTCTTCGATCTCGGCCAGCACCTCCAGCACCGCCGCCGCATCCGCGAACCGCACCAGCCGCTGTAGAAAGCCGGCAATATCCGGCAGGCCGCGCAAATACCGGCCATAGCGGCCGCGCATCTCATACAACCCCTGCATCGGGCCATTCCACTCCAGCGCAGCCTGCAGATGCTGCCGGCAAACGGCCACCCGCTCCGCCGCCGAAGGCGGCGGGATCAGACGTCCCGTATCGATATACCCACGGATCTCGCGGAAGATCCAGGGATAGCCGATCGCTGCCCGGCCGATCATGATGCAGTCGACACCATACCGGTTCCGGTACTCGAGCGCTTTTTGCGGACTGTCGATATCCCCGTTACCAAAGATGGGAATGTGCATCCGCGGGTTGTTCTTCACCGCGCCGATCAACGCCCAGTCCGCCTCCCCCTTGTACAGCTGACAACGCGTACGGCCATGGATCGCGAGTGCCCGGATACCGGCATCCTGTAGCCGCTCCGCGACCTCCACGATGTTCTTCGACTGGTCATCCCAACCCAGCCGTGTCTTTACCGTCACCGGAAGCCGGGTAGCCCGGACACAGGCCGTCGTCAGCCGGACCATCCGATCCGGATCACGCAGCACCCCTGCACCCGCACCCCGCCCTACGATGCCCTTTACCGGACAACCGAAATTGATGTCCAGCAGATCGGGATCGGTGGCATCGACAATGGCTGCCGCCTCCGCCAGGCTGTCCTCATCCCCGCCATACAGCTGGATGCCCACGGGCCGCTCCCGTTCGAAGATGTCCAGCTTCCGCCGGCTCCGCATCGCCCCACGGACAAGACTCTCGCTGGAGATGAACTCGGTGTAGGTCAGATCAGCCCCATAGGTCCGGCAAACACCCCTGAAAGGTGGATCGCTGACGTCTTCCATGGGCGCCAGCAGCAGCGGGAATTCCGGTAAAGTGATATGGGCAATGGTACACATGCGCGCCGCAAAATTAAGCTAAAGTGCGGTATGTCTTGGCAATAAAACGCCCGATGTCGCGTTTTGCCCGCGGATCACTAGCTTAACTATGCGTTTTAAAACGACGTCACTCTTTGCGTTCACAGCGATGGCCGGGCTTTGGCTCGTCGAAGCCGGCTGCTCGAAAAGCAACAACAGCAACAACAATCCTTTTGGGGTGACCGCCCGGGTGAACAGCAAGACCTTTCATGCCTTTCAGACGGCCGCTGGGCTATACGCTAATTATTACCAGGTGGGCGGCGTGGGGACGGTAAATGGCGACACCGTTTTCCTCACCATCTATATCGCCACACCCGTGACCCTGAATGCAACCGTCAGCACCGAAGACAATGCCTTTGCCGAGATCGATTATGTCATACACCGCAGCAATGTACCGTATGCCAGTTATTCGGCCTTCCAGGGCCAGAAGGGACCCGCTTATTATACGGTCACCGCGATCGATACGGCAAAACACCTCATCCAGGGAACATTCAATGGCGTCCTGAGCCAAAACGGCGCGGTAAGCGATGTTCCGGATAGCATCGTGATCACGAACGGCCAGTTCAATACCAGCTATCAGTAACACATCCAATCCTTTCATCAAAAACCTAACAATGAAAAAAACGCGCATCGGTCTTTTCCTCGTCGCCTCTGCATCCATCTTCGCCCTCCTCACCGCCAGCAGCTGCAAAAAGAGCAGCAGCAATCCTTCCAGCGGCGGCATCAGCGCAACGGTTGCCGGCACGGCCTTCAATCCTGCTGTTGTCCAGGCAGGCTACTTTGAAAGCGCCAACGAATGGTATGTTGGCGGCTATTCGATCAAATCGAACGATACCTCGATCCTCGAAGTCGGCATTTTTCAGTTCTTCCCGAATCAGAATCCTCAATTCGTTGTGGGCAAATCCTTTACTACAGACACGACATCGGCATACGTCGATTATTTTGTAAACGGCTTCTCCGGCAAAGATTATGACGCCAGCAACGGCAACGGTTTTGCCACCTTCACCGTGACCTCGCTGGACACCACGGCCCACAAGATCGCCGGCACTTTTTCCGGCACTCTTTATGCCAATGCCAACGACAGCATCGTTGTGACCAATGGGAACTTCAACACCAGCTATACGGATGAACCCTAAGCCGTTCAACCGCTAAAACAGCTCATTTCACCGATCCGCCGGGAAAAGCGCGGCCAATCTGGGGTACAAGGCATAAATTCGCCGAAAATTCTTTTCTCCATGAACGGCAAACGTCTTTCTCTGGCGGCGGTGATGGCTCTTAGCCTGCTTTCCCTTTTGGGACTCGAAAGCTGTAGCAAGAACAACAGCAGCAGCTATCAGACCGATGGGACCCTGACCGCTACGGTCAATGGATCGGCCTATTCCGCCAAGTCCTATGTGATTGCAGCGCTTGTAACAACGCTTACCCCTCAGATCATTGTCGAGGGCGACAGTATAACGAACAGCGATACGACAAGGGTCCAGGTAGCTGTTCCGAGTAATTTTCCGGTAAACCAAGCTACTTCTGTAGATAGCTCGGCATATACCGGCGCCGTGGGTATCAGCTATTACAGCCGCGGTGTGACCTACCTCGCCTATGCCGGCACATACGACTCCCATGGCGACATTAACCTGAGCAGCCTCGATACCGTTAGCCATCATATCGCCGGCACCTTTACCGGTGTCCTCTATGCAACCAGCAGCGATAGCGTCGTGATTACGAACGGGGCTTTTAACAGCAGCTACCAGGTTCCATAACGTCTTTAAATAAAAAAGCCGCCTGTTTCGCAGGTGGCTTTTTTGTGTCCGCGAAGCAACGCTTCGCGGGTGCCCTTAGCTATTACCGGAAATAAACAAATACGATAAGAACATAACCAACCCGAGAAAACCAATCGCCAAAAGGATCGAGGTTGCGGCTTCTCCGGCATGCATGTGGTGGATACTCTTTTTCATATGACGGACATTTTAATGAGAAAATATCGAATCGTCTTATACAATATATATAAAATTTTCGATATCTGCAAGCCCTATCGGACGGCGGATTGGTAGGAGAGAAATCCTAATGCTTTCCACTCATAAAGTATACCAGTTTTCCTCCATCCATAATCTCCTGATGTGTAATATAAAGCCGGTTGAGGGGTTGACCATTTAGCGTTATCCGCTTGACATATACGTTTTTATCACTTTGATCGCGGGCCTCGATGGTAAAGGTCCGGCCATTCTCCAGCGTCATCACCGCCGAATTCACGCTGGGACTGCCGAAATAGTACCGGTCCGACCCCGGCGCCACCGGATAGAAACCCAGGGCGGTGAAGATATACCAGGCACTCATCTGCCCGCAGTCGTCATTGCCACCCAGCCCGTCCGGCGTGGGCGCATATTCCTTTTTGAGGATCATCCGCACCCGCTCCTGCGTTTTCCAGGGCTGGTCCGTCCAATCGTACAGATACGCCACATGATGCGATGGCTCGTTGCCATGGACATAATTGCCGATGATGCCGTCCCGGGTGATGTCTTCGGTTTCGGCGAAGTATTTATCCGGCAGGTACATGGTGAAAAGCGAATCCAGATGCCGGACAAAGGATTTGTTACCGCCGCATAGCTTTATCAGTGTCGCCGGGTCATGCGGGACATAGAGACTGTAGTTCCAGGCATTCCCCTCGATGAAACCCTGCCCGTCCGTGCTCAGCACGTCGAAGTCCTTGCGAAAGCTGCCATCCGCCAGACGTGGCCGCATGTACAGCACGGAAGGGTCCCAGACATTCTTATAGTTCTCCGCGCGTTTGCTGTACGTGGCATAGACATCCATGCGCCCTAGTTTTTTGGCCGCTTGGGCGATACACCAGTCGTCATAGGCGTATTCCAGCGTCGTCGATACCGAATTGCCGCTCTCTTCGGACGGGATATACCCCCTGTCCATATAGGAACCCAGCCCTTCGAAGCCGCGCCGGGTCGACGTAACGATACAGGCGTCGAGCGCCTTATTCGGATCGAACGGCGTATTGCCCTTGACGATAGCATCGGCGATGACGGATACGGCATGATAGCCGGACATACACCAGTTCTCATTGGCATAATGTAACCAGATGGGCAGCATATGTTCGGCACTTTGCTCGTAATCCGCCAGCATGCTCCGGATCATATCGGCATTCCGCGTGGGCTGCAAAATATTGAACAGCGGATGCAGGGCCCGATGCGTGTCCCAAAGCGAGAAGGTGGTATAATTCACGAACCCGTCCGCCTTGTGGTTCAGCTGATCCAGTCCCCGGTAGGATCCATCGACATCCATGTAGACCGTTGGGTTGATAAAAGCATGGTATAGCGAGGTATAAATGTTGGTCTTTTCGGCGGGACTCGCCTCGATCCGCACCTTGCTCAGCTCTTTACGCCAGGCGTCCTGCCCCTGCCGACGAACGGCATCGAAATCCCAGCCCGGCGTCTCGGTACGCAGATTCAGCAACGCACCTTCCATGCTCACCGGCGAGAGGGCGAATTTCACTTTGATCTTCTCCCCTTCCATAGTCTTGAAGTCAAAGTACATCCGTAGCTGGCGGCCGGCGAGATCCGGGAAATTATGATTCTGATCGAAGTGCCCCCAGAAGCCATGGTAAGCCTGTTTACGGTCATATTTCCGGCTACCGTAGCCGACAAAGGGTTTCGAAAAGGTCATCGCAAAATAGACCGTCCGTGTCCGGGCCCAGCCGCTCGTTATGCGATAGCCGGTTACAAGCGTGTCATTGACCACCCGGACATAGGTCCAGACATTCTTGTCGTCGTAGTTGTAGATGCCCGCCATCAGGTCGAGGATGATATGCGCCTGATCGCTCGCAGGGAAAGTATATTGGTGAAAGCCTACCCGCGTGGTCGTCGTGAGCTCGGCCCAGATATTATAGTCTTCCAGCCTGACCTTATAGTAATCGGCTTCGGCCGTTTCCGTGGAATGGCTGAAAGCACTGCGGTATCCACTCCGGGGCTGGCTGGCAACGCCGGGATTCAGCCTAAGCTCGCCCACGGTGGGCATGACCAGGAAATCGCCGAGATCGGCATGCCCCGTGCCGCTGAAATGGGTATGACTGAAACCCACGATGGTCTTATCGTCATATTGATAGCCTGCGCAATACTTATAGACATCGGGATTGTATTTCCCATTTTTTTCATATGGGATCGTATCCGTGTCCGGACTGAGCTGTACCGCCCCAAATGGGGAAGTCGCACCCGGATAAGTATGCCCCATCCGCTGGGTCCCGATAATGGGCTTTACGTATTGAAGCGGGTCGTCAGATTGGCACTCGGCCGTTAGGGCGAGAAAGAGGACCGGAATAAAAAGAAGGGTAACGTGACAATTTTTCATGCTGGCAAATTTAACGTAAACCCCATGAAGCTCATTTGTTTTTGGCACTATATTTTGTATAATGGTGCGGGCATAGCACCCTCTCCCGGCGAAATGTTGTTACCGGGAGCGGCTTTGCCGTCCCGCCCCGCAAGAAATTCGATTCGCCCATGAGACTTCTTTTATTATTGATCCAGCTCGCGACCCTCTGGTGGCATCCGACCCAGGGAACACTGAACGTCCACGACTTCGGGGCCACGGGTGACGGCGTTACCGACGATACCCAGGCCATCAATAAGGCCTTGAAGGCCGCTCACGACGAGCAGGCCAGCTTATATTTCCCCAGCGGCACCTATCTCTGTAATACGGTTGACCCATACAATAACATTCTCACCCTCGATGCCGGGGGTACCCAATCGCTAACGATCTATGGCCAGGATAGCACGACCATTATCAAAACCACGTCCCCCCAGCAAGTGGTCCTTTTTTATCTCGCGGCGGCCAGCGCGCCATGCAGCGGCCTGGTCATCCGCAATCTTAATTTGCAGAATGGGCGTAACGCGATAGGCGCGCCAAGCAATGGGCTGTTCATCACCGGCAGCGCAGCGCAAAATTTTTCGAATCTGCAGGTCGACAATTGCTATTTCCAGGGATTTAGCCTGGCCCTATGCGGCATGGGCATCAACGGCTGGTCCGTCAACGGGAATTTTTTCGGCGCCCCCCTGGGACACGACAACGCCGGAGACAACAGCAACCCGGCCGTTTTTCTCTGGTGTTTCGATAATGCCAACGGGAAATGCACGAATGTGTCGATCATCAACAATACCGCGGACGGCTACACGGGCACCGTCCCTATGAGCTCCCTGGTGACCCACCGCCCCATGGACGGGTTTGTTTATGGTACCGGCTATGGCTTTACGATCACCGGCAATACAACCCGCCATTTTTCGGAAGAAGAATTTCTGCTGCAGCCAAAGGCTTCCAATCCGGGTGACAGCAGCATAGCCCTGATCTCCAACAATTATCTCGACTGCAGCCTGGTGCCCGGCATGACGAACAGCGATGGCTCGCCCCATCGATCGAATTATGGCATCCGCTGCGATATCAGCAACGCGACGATCACGAACAATACGATGGTCAACTATACGTATGGTATCCTCGTCCGCGGCATCGAAAACCCCACGACGCAATTGCATTCCTATATCATTACCGGAAATCAGCTACACGCCGCAACCGATACGGTGGCATACAATGTCTCCGCCGGCATATTGATCATGGATAACGCCAACCCCGTGTCCAATGTCCGCATTATGAATAACGATATCTATACGAATCTGCCTGATCTGCCCCATTCGTCACGATCAATCCGGATCGAACAGACCCAGCAGATGCTCAAAAGCCTCATCTCGAATAACACCGTTCATCTCATTCAATAATATCGGCAGAACGCGGTGATCAGGCGGGGAATGTCCAAAAAATTCCCCAATGGCCGGAAATGTTAAGGGAATGGGAAAATAATTGCCATTTAGCCAATCAAAACAAAATGCCGGCCTTGCCGTTACCGCAAAACAGATAATGAGATATCCCCATTTGAGGTTTTGGCATGCTATTCGGATTGTGAGCAATAAACCTGTCCGCGCCCAATTCCCATCCTACTGAAGCAGCCACCACTTGCTTGCCCTATTAGATTCCTTTAACTCATCCTGTATTGTATGGTTAATTGCCTGGAAAATTGGCTAAGAAAGTTTTTGTTTGTTAGCGTTTTAGGTGGAGGGCTTTCTTCTTGCATCAATACCAAGAAAGCGATCTATTTTAAGGACCAGTCCGATGGGGCGATAAAAGCCTCTGCTTCTATCCCGCAAACCATTATCGAACCCAACGATATCCTCGGCATCCAGGTGAGCAGTCTGAACCAGGATGCCTCTTCCGCCTTCAATGTCGCCAACCGCGAGGACATGGCCGCTACAACGTTATCGGGTACCCGAAATGAGGCAGGCGGTTATCTCGTCGCGAAGACCGGCGATATCGCCTTTCCTATTCTCGGCAATATCCATGTATCCGGGCTGACGAAAGATCAGCTCACTGATTCGCTTACCCATATGTTGAACGACCGGAAACTGCTGATCGATCCCATTGTCAGCATCCGGATGCTAAACTTCAAGGTCACCGTGCTCGGCGAGGTCGGAAAACCATCGGTCATTCCCGTACCCAGTGAGAAGATCTCTCTCCTGGAAGCCTTGGGTATGGCCGGCGACATTACGATCAACGGCCGGCGGGATAATGTCCTGGTGATCCGGGAAGAACCCGGGCGAAAAGTCATCAAACGGCTCGACCTGAATTCATCGGACCTATTCACTTCGCCATATTATTATCTTCAGTCCAACGATGTCGTATACGTCGAGCCTAACAAAGCGAAGGTGCGCAGTGGCAGCAACGCCGCTATGTGGGTGACCGTAGTGCTTGCCGCGCTCTCTTTCGGTATTATCGCAGTCACAAACATAAAATGACGGGATATGATTAAGTCGAACAAAATGATCCGTGAGCAGAAGGATAGTAACCTGATCAGTTTTATCCGGTACCGCTTCGTCCCTTACTGGCCCCTGTTTGCCTTGCTGTTGTCTATCGCCACCGGCGCGGCATTTCTCTATATCAAATGGGCCCCCCCGATCTACCAGGCCAAAGCGGACCTGCTGATCAAAGACGAGAACAAAGGCTCCGGCGACGGCAGAGTCCTGGAATCGCTAAACGTTTTTTCGACCAAAAAGATCGTGGAAGACGAGATCGAAGTGCTGCAATCCCAGACGCTGGTCCGCGAGGTAGTCCGGAACCTCGATCTCTATGCTCCGGTCACATCGCAGGGCCGTTTCAAGACCTACCCGGCCTATATCTCCTCTCCGGTGATCGTCGAAGCCCTGGGCTTCGACAGTCTTTATAAAGATCATAACAAGGTATTTTTGCCCACCACCCCCTTCGTTTATGACAGCGCCCACGCCCTCGTCAAGACGGCCGCGGGTAGCTTCCCCGTTGGGGAATGGTTCAGCTATCCCCGCACCTCCCTGGTGCTGCGGTTCCTTCCCAATCCCCGGTATTCCGACGGCGCCAACGGCCCCCTGAGCTTTATGGTCCTCAATCCCAAGCTGGTGACCAATAGCCTCATCGGCCGGCTCAACGTGGCCTCGACCAACAAGCTCTCTTCAGTGGTGACGCTCACCCTCAGCGATGAAGTGCCGCGGCGGGGAGAAGACATCCTCAACGAACTCATCGACGTCTATGACCATGCGTCGATCAACGACAAGAACCAGCTCGCCATGAATACCCTGGCCTTCGTGGAGAACCGGCTGCTGCATGTCCGGCATGAACTGGATTCCGCCGAGAATATGCTGCAACATTCCAAAACGCAGAACGGCGGCGCCGATCTCAGCGAACAGGGATCGGCCTATTTGCAGAACGTGAGCGCCAACGATCAGAAAGCCTCGGATCTCGATATGCAGCTGGCTGTGCTTAACGAAGTGGAGAAATATGTCCGCTCCGAAAGCAACACGGGCATCGTGCCCTCTACGCTCGGCATCGACGACGCAGGCCTCTCCAATCTCCTGCAGAAACTCTATGACGACCGGGCCAACTACGACAAGCTGCACCGGACCGTGGGCGAGAACAATCCCGTGATGCAGTCACTGGCGGGCGAGATCCAAAAGATCAAACCGAATATCCTCGAGAACATCCGCATCCGGAAGCTGAGCCTGGAAGCGGGCCTCACCAACCTCCAGCAGACGAACCAGCAATATGCGACGCGGCTGCAGGGCATTCCCGGAAAGGAACGGAATCTGCTGGAAAGCAGCCGGCAGCAATCGATCCTGAGCAACGTCTATTCCTTCCTGCTGCAGAAAAGAGAGGAAGCCTCGCTTTCCTATGCTTCGACGATCGCGGACAGCCGGACGATCGACCGCGCCGAATCTTCCCTCGACCCGATCTCACCCAAAAAGACCATCGTCCTCGGCATCGCGCTGGCCATCGCGCTGGCCTTCGGCTGCATCGTCGTCTATTTGCGCGAGTTCACGAACAGCCGCATCCTATTCCGGCGGGAGATAGAGACCTATACCTCCGTGCCCATCATCGCAGAGCTGGCCGCCGGCGGACGGTCGAGATCACTCCTCGTAGCGAATCAGCCCCGGCCTGTGGTGCTCACGGAACAATTCCGGCAGTTGCGCACGGCATTGGGATTGCATGCTAAGAATAACAAGAACAGGAAGTTGCTCGTCACCTCCAGCATCTCCGGTGAAGGAAAGAGTTTTGTCAGCGCCAACCTGGCCCTCAGCCTGGCTTCCGCCGGCAAAAAGGTCATCCTCCTCGACTTCGATCTCCGTAACCCGCGGATCAGCGCCGAATTCGAACCCGCTGCCGGTCCCGGTCTCGCCGATTTCCTGCAGGGTGATATTGAACCCTATGAGATCATCAAAAGCACTTCCTATAAAAACCTTTTTGTCACCGCGGCCGGCGACGAGAACGGATCGTTCACGGATCTGAGCTTCAATAGCCGGCTCAACGAATTGTTCGATTACCTCGACGGAGTCTTCGATTTCATCGTCGTCGACACCCCGCCGGTACACCTGGTGAGCGATGCCTATGTGTTGACGGAATACTGCGATCTCTCGCTGTATGTCGTCCGGCATGATTTCACTCCCAAGGCCTTCGTACAATTGTTAGATGAGAACGATAAGATCAAGCCACTAAAGAATATCGTCATTGTGTTCAACAGCATCAAATCACGAGGTTTCTTTGGCGGCAAATATGGATTGGACCTTGGCTACGGAAACGAGTTTTCCGTCAAGCAACGGCGGGTGACCTCCAGCCGCCGCAAGCTGCACAAGGCCTGATCCTCACACCTCACACTCGCACAATAACCACCCCTCCTGTTCACTCAGTAAAGGCCTCCTGTTACTGAGATGGGCGAAGCCTTTTCTCGTAGAAAGTTAATTGATCCAAAAATTTACATCTATGAACATGCATTGGTATGCCGTTTACACAAAGCCCAGGTGGGAAAAGAAAGTAGCAGAAAACCTGGCTAAGAATTCCTTTGAGAGTTATTGTCCGCTGAACAGGGTGCTTCGTCAATGGCATGACCGGAAAAAATTCGTTTCGGAACCCTTGTTTTCCTCTTACGTTTTCGTGAAGACCGAAGAAAGCCGCCACTCGGAGTTATTCCGCGTATCCGGTATCGTCAACCTCGTTTACTGGCTCCGCAAACCCGCCGTGATCAAAGAAGAAGAGATCGACGCCATCAGGAATTTCACGATGCAGTACGCCAACGTCCAGCTGGAAAAGACGTCCGTGAATCTCGACGACAGGGTCCGCGTCATCAAGGGCCCGCTGATCACCCAGGAAGGCAACGTCATCGCGGTCAAAAGCAGGACCGTCAAGATCGCCCTCCCTTCCCTGGGCTACATCATGGTGGCCGAAGTAGAAAAACAAAACGTCGAAATTATTTACACAAACCTTCACCGCGAAGCACATCAAATATGAAAACAGCGCTGATCACCGGCATCACCGGTCAGGACGGCTCGTACCTTGCCGAACTCCTCCTGGACAAAGGATACATGGTCCATGGCGTAAAAAGAAGATCTTCCCTGATCAACACGGACCGCATAGATCACCTTTATCAGGACCCGCACGAGAAGCATGTCCGGTTCCGTCTCCATTACGGCGACATGACGGACAGTACCAACCTCATTCGCATCATCCAGGAAACGCAACCCGACGAGATCTACAATCTGGCCGCCATGAGCCACGTAAAAGTCAGTTTTGATACTCCGGAGTATACGGCCAATGCCGATGGGATCGGCACCCTGCGACTGCTGGAAGCCATCCGAATCCTACGTCTCGAGAAAAAGACCCGCATCTACCAGGCCTCCACCTCCGAGCTCTATGGCCTGGTACAGGAGATCCCGCAACGGGAAACCACCCCCTTCTATCCCCGCAGCCCTTACGCGGTAGCCAAGCTCTATGCGTACTGGATCACCGTCAACTACCGCGAAGCCTATGGCATCTACGCCTGCAACGGCATCCTCTTCAACCACGAAAGCCCGCAACGCGGCGAGACTTTTGTCACCCGCAAGATTACCCGCGCGGTGGCCGCCATCGCACTCGGCCTTCAGGAATGCCTTTATATGGGCAATCTCGACGCCCGGCGGGACTGGGGTCATGCCCGTGATTATGTGGAAGGCATGTGGCGCATCCTGCAACAAGACGCACCCGATGACTACGTGCTGGCCACAGGCATCACGACCGCGGTGCGCGATTTTATCCGCATGGCCTTCTCCGAAGTAGGCATCAGCCTCGAATTCGTCGGCAGCGGCCTCGAAGAGACCGGCGTAGTCGTAGCATGCACGAACGAAGAGTACCAGGTACCCGTGGGCACCAGGGTCGTCGCCGTCGATCCGGCCTATTTCCGCCCCACCGAGGTCGAGCTGTTGATCGGAGACCCCACCAAGGCCAGGCGGAAACTCGGCTGGGAACCCCGGTACACCTTGCCCATGCTCTGTGCGGAAATGGTAGCCAGCGACGTGCAGAAGCTAAAAAGCCGCGTCCCGGACTTCCTCTTCGGCCTCATGGAGCCCCTCTAATCTATTGCTCATATTATTTATGGCAGACTTTCAGGATCTAAAATCGAAAGCCGTTACCGCTTCGCTCTGGGCGATCGTAGAGAAATTCTCTTTGCAGATCGTCCAGTTCGTGGTGAGCATCGTACTGGCCCGGCTGCTTGAACCCAGGGACTATGGGCTCATCGCCCTCACCGGCATCTTTACTGCGCTGAGCGCGGCGATCATCGACGGCGGTTTCGAAAAGACCCTTATCCGCGCCAAAACGCTGGAACCAATACAAATCGACAGCGTCTTCTATGTTAACCTGATCCTGGGTTTCCTGCTCATGGCGATCTTGTGGACTTCCGCCGGTGCGATCGGCGTTTTCTTTCACGAACCCGGATTACCTCCGGTGCTCCGCATCGTCTCCATCACGCTTCCGCTTAGCGGCTTCACCTGCACCCAGCGCGTCCTGCTGATGAAAGAGCTGCGCTTCAAAAAGATCTCGCTGGCGCAGATGGCCAGTTCTTCGCTCGCAGGCATCGTTGGTATCGTAATGGCGCTCAAAGGCGCAGGAGTATGGGCTCTCGTGGGTTCGATGCTGGTCGGTCAGCTCGTTACCGTGGGGATCTTCTGGACGAAGTCCGAATGGTATCCCCGGCTGCGTTTTTCCTTCTCCTCTATTCGCGATATGCTGCCATACGGCACGAGCGTCATGTTCGTCAGCCTGCTGTTCTTCCTCATGCTTCAGTTCAATACCTTCATCGTGGGCAAACTATACAACAACACGGAGCTCGGCTACTTTAACCGCGGCGGACGTTTTCCCGATCTGCTGGTGAGCCTGATCCAGGCCGTCGTGCTCAAACTGGCCTTCCCCTTGTTTGCCAAGGTCCGCGATGAAAAAGCGCAGCTGGAAGAGGTGCTTCGCCGCACGATCCAGCTGGTGGCCTTTATCTGTTTCCCGCTGCTGGCCCTGCTTTTCGTGAATGCTTTCGACATCACCTTCGTCCTGTTATCCGCCAAGTGGGCGCCTTCGGTCATCTTCCTCGAGCTATTCTGTTTCATTACCCTGCTGGAACCCTTCGTCGTCGTCTACCGTGAGCTGATCCTGGCAAAAGGACTCGCCAGATTGATGATGCGCATCTTCGTGCTGACCTCGGCGGGCGAGATCGCCCTGGTGCTCTTGCTGGCGCATTTCGGCATCCTATACGTCATCGTCGCCTCCATCATCAGCAAGACCGTCCAATACATCGTCTATCTGGGCTTCTCATCGCGGGTCTCCGGCATTTCCTGGAAGCACGATCTCTCCTGGATCGCACCCTATTTTTTCATTTCAGCAGCGATGGGCGTGCTCGTCAAAGGGCTCGGCCTGCTGCTGGAACAAACCTCCATGCCTAATATGGTCAACCTCATCATCAAACTGGTAGCGGGCGCCCTCATCTACGTCCTGCTGTGCTGGGTCTTCCGGCTGCGCGAGCTGGAAATGCTCCGTGGCCTCTACAAACGCTTCGGCACCCGTCTTCACCCCAGTCGCCTGCGCAACAAGGTCTACAAGGCCGCCGGTCTCGCCATCCGCCGCTCCGCGCTACACCGCATTTTCCGGCTGCGCAACGACGACCGCCCCACCTTTCCCCACAAGCTGGTCTATATGTGCGGCAAAGAAGGGCAACGTTATCTCAACGCCTCGCTGACATCGGTATACCTGTTCTGGGACAGCCTGCCGGAAGTGATCGTGATCTCCGACGGCACCCCGCTGCGGGGCATCGTCTCCTGGCCGCGGAAGCTGGAGATCATTTCGTATGAAACGGCCTACGACTATTTCAAAACGAATAGCAACCCGGACCTCTGCGCCTACGCGGACCGGCTGGTCTACGGCAAGAAATTCATCAGCCTGATCTATCTGTCGCATCAGTTCCCCATCCTGTACTCGGATACGGACGTGCTTTGGTATTCGACGCCGGAACTCTCCACTATGCCGGCCGACGTGCCCTATGTAAAAATGGGAAGTGACGTTGCCACGGGCTACTACGCCGGCTCCGTGCTGGAGTCGCTGGAGGAGTTCAAATGTCTGAACAATATCCCGCTGAATGCCGGTCTCATGTACCTCAACGGCGATCTGTCCACCTATCCCAAATGGTCCGAACTGTGCCATCAGCTGGCGACACACCAGCCCGCGCCGGGATGTATGGACTATACCGAACAAACAGCCTTTGCAATCCTCGCCAACCACTTCAATGCTGCTTCCTACTGGACACATGGCGAAGTGCTGATCCGCACCGATGATTTCTTCCGCCTGGAATATACGCTCAAACATTCCCCCGGCATCATGGCCCGGCACTATGTCAACACCCGGCCCGTAGCCTTCTGGCGCGACTTCGTCTATATCTGTTTCAATAAAAAACTGTCGGCATGACCAAGATCCTCGTCACCTCCTGGCTTCCCTGCGATGCCAAGTCGGGCGTCGGCACCTATATGCGGAAACTGCGCGACTATTTCAAGAACGACCCCGGGATCGAGCTCACCTTTCTCCTGGTGGACGAAGCTCCCCTGCCCTGGCGCATCCTTGCCGCGATCGTTCGAAGGATGATCCGCTCCCTGGCATTTCTCAACCCCAAATTCATCGAGCTGTCTTTCGAATATCGCTACCGCATCCTGATCCGCGGCGGCCTGACCCGCCACCGCCATACAACCTTCGATCTCATCAACGCACAGGATATCCTAAGCGGCTATACCGCCAAACGTTTTTTTGACAATCGCATTCCAATGGTCTTGACCTGCCATTTCAACAACAACCCTGTCGAAGAGGATATGCTCCGCTATGGCCTCAAAGGCAGCAGCCGGCATTATCTCACCAGGAGGTATAGGCGCAAATTCTCGGCGGTGGACGAATTCATCTTTGTCGCGGGGTTTACGATCCGCACCGCCGGCTTCCTCCTGCCAAAGGACGCCCGTGCCACGGTGATCTACAACGGACTCGATTTCGCCGTTCCCCGGCCCAGATCGTGTAACGATCGTCTTTCGATCCTGAACACTGGTTATGTGGAACAACGAAAGAACCAGCAGCTTTTCATCCCCATCGCCAAGGAGCTGCTGCGCCGCGATTTCCGGCAATTCCGAATTACCCTGGTAGGTCAGGGACCCGACCTGGAACGGCTCCGCACCATCGTGGCTCGCGAAGGACTCACCGAATACATCGAATTCGCTGGCTGGTCGGACAATATCCCCGCGTTTCTCGAAGCGGCCGATCTGTATATCCACACTTCGTTGCTCGACACCTGTCCGTATTCTGTGGTCGAAGCGATCGCCGCCGGCGTCCCAGCCCTCGCCTTCAATGTCGGCGGTCTGCCTGAAATGCTGCCGAGGGATAGCCTGTTCTCGCCTAACGACCACATCGGGATGGTCGACTACCTCCTCGATAATAAGGGACAGCTGGCCGCCATCGGCGCACGGCAATGCGAACGGGCCAAAACGGATTTTTCGCGCACCGTGCAGGTAGAGCGGCTTCGCTCCATCTATACAAAGTATAACCACCAGCCATGATCAAGAAATCCCTTCAGATACTCAAAAGAAACCTCACCCGGCCCCGCGGCATCGATTTCGAGTCGGTCTATCCCGTCTCGGATTACTTTGGCGATGACCGCGGAACGCCTGTCGACCGGTTCTATATAGACGGATTCATTGCCGCCAACAGCGACCTCATCAAAGGCCGGGTGCTGGAAGTGGCCGAGGACACCTACTCCCGCAGGTTCGGCCACGACGTCCAATCGTTCGACGTACTGCACTACGAGCCCGGAACACCCGGTGCGACACTCATCGGCGATCTCAGCGATCCGTCCACCCTGCCGGAGGGACGCTTCGATTGTTTTATCTGCACCCAGACCATCCATGTGATCTACAACTATATGGATGCGATCCGCGGCGCAGCCCGGCTTCTGGCGCCAGCCGGCACCCTGCTTTGCACTCTCTCCGGCATCGCACAGATCTCGCGCTACGACATGGACCGCTGGGGCGACTACTGGCGGTTCACTACCCTCTCCGCGAAACGCTCCTTCGGCGAGGTCTTCGGCGAAGCGCAGGTCAGCGTCGACTACGGGGGCAATTGCTACGCCGCCATCAACTTCCTCCGGGGCATCGCCCTCGAAGAGCTCGACAAAGAAAAGCTCGCCATAAAAGATCCGAATTACCCCATTGTCATCTCCATTATAGCTACAAAAAAATGAATTCCCTGAAAATACTCTGGATAGCGCCGTACCCGCTTAAGACGGGCGTCCACCCCGCTCCCTGGCTCTCCTCCCTGGCGGAAGAGCTCGTGACGGCGGGTCATAGCCTCACGATCCTCACGGCGAGCCCGCGGATCACCGAACTCGAGCACATCGACACCGGACATGGCTACGACCTGCTGATCCTCCCCTACAAAGGCGGGATCAAACATTTATTATCCGCCTTCCGCACGCAGGTGTCGGCCATGGCTGGGTATCTTAAAACACATGCTGCAAAATACGACGTCATCCACGTCCACGGTACCGAATCGCAATATGCGTCTTCGCTCCTTCAACAACACCTCAAAACACCCTATATAATCTCCATCCAGGGGATCATCTCGCGGTATAAAAAAGAACTACCCCAGAAATTTTCCAAAAAATATCTCTACTGGACGCTGAGCAGCCTGTACGAACGCAACGAGGTCCGCCACTCGCCCTACTTCTTTTGCCGGACGGACTGGGACCAGCACTTCGTCCGCAGCATCAACCACGACGCAAGGATCACCCTTTGCTGGGAGATGCTCAGACCCGAATTCTTTGACTGGCGTCCCACCTTCACCGGAAAAGACATCCTCTTCATGGGCGGCGATAATCCTATCAAGGCGCTGAACCTCGGTTTACGTGTCTTTAACCGGCTGACACGCCGCCATCCGGAGATGAAATTGCACGTGGTGGGTTCGGTGAATTATCATTTCGACCACCCCAATGTTATCCTGCATGGCAGCCTCGACGCCGCAGGCATCTGCCGCGTCTATTCCGAATGTTTTTGTCTTTACCATCCTTCGCTCATCGACAACAGCCCCAACTCGGTTTGCGAGGCCCAGGTCGCCGGTCTGCCCGTGGTAGCCACCCGCGTGGGCGGCGTACCCTCGCTGATCCAGGACGAACAGACGGGTCTGCTGGTAGCAAAGAATGACGAAGAAGGACACTATCAGACCCTCGAGCGACTTTTCTGGGATATCGATCTCCAACGCTGTCTCAGTCACAACAGCCGCGAGATCGCCCGGCGCCGTCACGATAGACACACGATCGTAGAACAAACGGTCGACACTTACCAAAAACTGGCATCGTATGAACTGGCTTAGATATGCTTTAAGGGCCGTCAAGATTACCCGCCGCGGGGCATGGGCCGTCTTCACGACGCACTATACCCGCCTATGGTTCCGCGCCAATGGCGCCACGGTCGGTAAACCCTTTCTCAGCAACGGCATGCCGGAGCTCGAGATGAGCATCAGCGGCAGCCTGACCATCGGCAGCGATCTGCAACTGCAGAACGGCCTTCATTACAATATGATCGGCCGGCAGCAAAAATGTTATTTCGTTATCGCCAGGAACGCGGACATCACCATTGGCGACCACGTCGGTCTGAGTGGTACCGCCATCATCTGCCACGAACGCATTACCATCGGCAACCATGTCCAGATCGGCATGAACTGCGTGATCTACGACTCCGATTTCCATGACCTCGACTACCGCCGGCGGGCGATGATCCCGGAAGACTATTCCCACGTCGTCACCAGACCGGTGACCATTGGCAACGACGTCTTCATCGGCGCGCACTCGACGATCCTCAAGGGCGTCACCATCGGCGACAAAGCGATCATCGGCGCAGGTTCGGTGGTCGCCAAATCGGTACCCGCGGGTGAGATCTGGGCCGGCAACCCTGCCCGGTTTATCGGTATGGCTCCCGCTCCCGATGCGCCGGCCGAAACAGCTCCGGCCGTCCCCGTTATCCGGGAACTAAATGAAGTAGGATGAACAAGTTCAATCTAACACTCCTCCTGGGCTTTGTGCTCGTAGCGACGATCTTCTTCGATGACCCGCACTTGTATTATTACAAACGTGTCGTCTATGTGATCTTCATGGGCCTCTCGCTCTGGCAGCTCTATCTTTTTTACTTCAAACGCCCCGCACAACCTACGGACCTGGCCATGCCATCCTGGTACAAACCCTGGATGTTCCTGTTCACCATCTTTATCCTTTACAACCTCGTCGTAGACCTGCGGAATCCCCGGTTCAGCCTGGTCACCGAGCTTAACCACCCGCTGGCGGCGCTGGCCGTCGTCCCCGTCCTCGCCTTCCGCATCGGGTATCAAACGGAAAATGAAAAACAATTCGTAAACTTCCTGCTGGGCACCGGCCTGCTGTTCGTCTTTTTCTTCATCGTCCCCATCCAGGGTACGAATATCTATACCCAGGGTCTCGCCTGCTGCTATGTCGTGGCGCCGCTGGCGATCTTTGCGATCGTTTACCGCAAATACCGCCTCTTCGTCCTGCTGCTGATCGTCCTCAGCATGCTCTTCAGTCAGCAGTCGGAATCCCGCACCATCATCCTCCGGATCATGCTCTTCTTCGGCCTGCTGGTCGCCATGAGCTTCGTCAAACGCTGGCGGCCGCTGAAACTCGTCATGATCGTCGTTGCCGCCTGGCTGCTCTATCAGTTCCTCACGAATCTCGGGGACTGGCTCGAATACTTCAAAGGCATTATCCACGTGAAGAACTTCGACGACGAAGATACCCGGACCTTCCTTTTCAACGAGGTCTTCGGTGACATGAACACCAGGGATATCATTTTCGGGCGTGGCTTCCAGGGAGATTATTTCAGCCCCTACTTCCTCTGGCTACGAACGGCCAACCACGATTTCAGCGGCGATTTCTACTACCGCTTCAGCGTCGAGGTCGGCTTCCTGGAATGCCTGATCAAAGGCGGGCTCGTATTTTTCTTTTTGTACACCACGCCCCTGATAGCCGCGATCCACAAAGGCCTATTCAGCCGCCATACCAGCCGCACGGCCTTTATGATCGCCATCTATATCCTCACGGAATTCCTGATCATGTTCATCGAGAACATCCCCTCCTACCATTTTCAGTTCTTCCTGATCTTTTTCCTCTGCGGCTACTCATGCCGGCTGGCTACCATCCATCGATCAAAAGAATCATTAGTACATGAAGATTTCCATTATAACGCCTTCCTTCAATCAAGGGCAATTCATTGAGGAAGCCATCCACTCCGTGCTCGTGCAGGGCTATCCGGATTTCGAGCATATCGTCGTCGACAACTGCTCGACCGACAATACCCTCGAGGTCTTGCGCCGATATCCGCATGTCCGCTGGATCTCCGAACCGGATCGGGGTCAGAGCCATGCCCTGAACAAAGGTTTCCACCTCGCCACCGGTGAAGTCCTGGCGTGGCTGAATTGCGACGATTTCTATCTGCCGGGAGCCTTTCAGGCCGCCGCAGACGCACTTACCGACCCCGCTGTCGACGGCGTCTACTCGGATCTGCAATTTTGCGATATCGACGGACACATCGTCAAACACTACCGGTCGCACCGGCCGGCGAGATTCCTCTCGTTGTTCCATGCCTTTATCTCCTCGGAGTGCTTCTTTTTCAAACGGAAGGTCATGGAAGGAGTCGCTATCTGCGAGGATCTGCACTATTGCATGGACCAGGAATTTGCCGCCAACCTCCTGTATCATAACTACCGCCTCCAATACCTGAAAACCTGTTTCGCCGTATTCCGCTGGCAGGGCGCCAACAAATCCATGGACACCCCTGGTGGGCGTATCCAGCGTCTCCGCGAAGGCATCCGCATCTTCAACCGGCACAATGGCCTCATCCGGCTCAACGAAGAAAGCCCGCTCAACCGGAACCTGTATTCCCTGAGCCGCAACCTGCTCAAGCCATACCGTCTTTTTCTGAAAGCAACCACCGCCTGATGACAAGATACATCACGACCAGCTGGGACGATGGACATCCCTGCGACCGGCGTCTCGCCGATCTCCTGGGGAAGTACAACCTTAAGGGTACGTTTTATATACCACAGCAGAATCCGGGACACCGGGTCATGAACGAGACGGAGATCGCCGAGCTCGGACATTCCTTCGAGATCGGCGGCCATACCCTCGGGCACCGTAACCTGCGCCGGCTCTCCGCGAGCGAAGCCCACGCGGAGATTAACGGTAGCTTCCAATGGTTACGATCGTTGCTGCAAAAAGACCCCGTGTCCTTCTGCCCCCCCTATGGGGCGTATTCGAAACGCTCGCTTGCCGAGATCTATGCCGCCGGGTTCAGAGTCGTACGCACCGTGGAACTCCTGTCACCGGTTCAAAAGACGGGCGTCCTTCCTACCACCATCCAGATGTTCGATCATCCGCCGCTGACCCTGTTCAAACATCTGCTCAAACGCGGCCGTATCCGCAATCTCCGGCTCTGGATCAACTCCCGTTTTGCCGCCGACACCTGCCGCCTGGTCGACCACTATCTCGAATTCATCGCAACACATGGCGGCTGCCTCCATCTCTGGGGCCATTCGTGGGAGATCGAAGACCATCGGTACTGGGCCCGGCTGGAAGATATCTTCTCGGCGATCAGCACGCTCCCCGGGTTCACCTATGTAGAGAACGGACAACTCGCAAAAACCTCCTGACATGAAGATCCTGTATATCCATACCTACTATATCCAGCGCGGCGGTGAAGACACCGTGTATGAAGACGAGCTGCGCCTGATCCAGGAAGCCGGCTGGGAAACGCAGTCCCTGCTCTTCAGCAACCGGAAATATGCCGCACTTAAATTCCTGGTCTTCTTTTTCAACCCCGTATCCTTCTGGAAGACCTGCCGGGCCATCCGCCGGTTCAAACCCGATGTCGTCCATGTGCACAACTGGTTCTTCGCCGCTTCCCCCGCCGTTTTCGTCGCGGCACGTTGGAGCCGCGTTCCCGTGGTGCATACCATTCATAACTTCCGCATCCTCTGTCCTTCGAGTTTCCTCTTTGTTAAGAATGAAATTTTTCTCGACTGCATGTCCCGCGTCTTCCCGCTCGAGGCCATCCGCCGCCGCATCTACCGGGACTCGGCCTTCAACACCGGCTGGCTCCTCACCGGCACCCGGCTGCACTATTTCCTCGGCACCTGGCAACGGATCGACAGGCTGATCTGTCTCACCGGCCCCGCCCGGCAGATGCTCGTCGACAGCCTCCTCCACATCGAACCGGATCGCATCGCGGTCAAACCGAATTTCTTTGCCGGCATCGACCCCAACGACCCGGGACTCGCCGCACCCGACAAGGCGGGACATCGCAAAGACTTTCTCTTCGTCGGCCGCCTCTCACCGGAAAAAGGCATCAGCCTGCTGCTCGATGCCTTCCGCAACAGTCCGTTCACCCTGCGGATCATCGGTGACGGACCGCTGCGCGGGGAAGTAGAGACCTGCGCAGCCGATTACCCGAATATCCATTACCTCGGTCACCAGGATAAACAACAGATCATCAGATATTTGCATCATTGCCAGGCCCTTGTCTTCACCACCATCGGGTTCGAACAGTTCGGCCTCGTGATGGTCGAGGCCTTTGCCTGCGGCACCCCGGTGATCGGCCCGGATACCGGCTCACCCGCTGAATTGATCATCGAAGGCTTTAACGGTTTGCATTTCCGCACCGGCTCCGTCCCTGACCTCCGCCAGAAGATCCAATATTTTAATCAGCTCCCCGAAATCACCCGCCAAACCTTCTCCCGCAACGCCCGGGACCTCTATTACAAGCACTATACTCCCCAAACCAATCTCCGCTTATTATCTAACATTTATAAATCGGTGTTACATGAAAACAATGCAGATCTTCAACTTCCCCATTAGCGTGGGCAAGTACCAGGACTACATCGAGTACATCATGAATTCAGCCTCCACAGGCAGAAGCCAGTACATCTATGTCGCCAATGTCCACATGGTGGTAGAAGCGTTCTGGAACAAATCTTTTTCAGAAAAGGTCCGTCACGCCGGTCTGGTGACGCCCGACGGCAAACCGCTCACCTGGGCGTTGCGTTTGCTGCACGGCATCAAACAGGATCGCGTCGCAGGCATGGACATCCTCCCTGCCTTGCTGAAACAGTCGGAACAGAATCAGACGCCGGTATACATCTACGGCGGCACGGAGACCCTGCTGTCCCGGACACAGAACTACCTGGACCGCAACTATCCCAACCTCCACATCAAGGGATTGTACAGTCCGCCATTCCGCGATCTCACACCAGAAGAAGAAGAGCGAACCATCGAACGCATCAACAGCTCCGGCGCCAAATTGCTGTTCGTTGTATTAGGTTGCCCCAAACAGGAACAGTGGATGGCCAATATGGCCGGTCGCGTCAACGCGGTGATGATCGGTATCGGCGGCGCCTTACCCGTCCTCATCGGCATGCAGAAACGTGCCCCCAAATGGATGCAGAATGCCGGTCTCGAATGGTTGTTCCGTCTGCTGCAGGAACCCCGCCGCTTGTTCAAACGGTATTTCGTGACTAACTCGGTCTTCCTCTACCTGCTAAGCCGCGAACTGGTGACCAAAACATTCACGAAGAAATTTGAACCCCACGAGATGAACTAATTTTTTTACCCAATGCCTGATCACAGCATATCTACCCTTCTCTTGTCCGCTTATGCCTGCTGTCCCGATCGCGGGTCCGAACCCCGCTATGGCTGGAACTATCTCCTGCTCCATGCAATGAGCTTTCGTCACGTTATACTGGTGACGTCGGCAACGGACAGTGACCGTGTAGCCGCGGCGCTGGAAGAGCTGAAGATCCGAAACGTGACCCTGGAGGTTGTCCGTATGCCCTTCCGTCTCGACAAGCTACACTTCATCCCGGTGGGCGGCATCCATCTGCATTACTGGCTTTGGCTGCGGGCCGCCGTCAAACGCATCCGCCGGATCAAAGAGGAGGTCGATTTTGCCCACCATGTTACCTATGGCAGCCTGCAATTCGGCTCTCCCCTGTACGAGCTCCGTTGCCCCATCCTCTTCGGCCCCGTGGGCGGTGGGCAGGTGACCAACAAAGTCTTCTATCCGCTCATGGGAAAGGCCCGCCACATGGAAAGCATCCGCAACCTCGTAAGCACATTGTTCTATCGCTTCAACGCGCATTTCAAAGGGACGATGGCCAGGGCCTCGCTTATCTATTGCTCGAACTGGGAGACCTGGACGGCAACCCGTGCGCATCTTCCAGGCGACGCCAGAAATAAAGCGCAGCTCCTGGTGGATACGGTGCTCGACGACCGCTTCCTTTCCACACCGCCAAGAGAGCGAAGAAGAACGGGACAGCGCATCTCGGCCCTGTGGGTCGGGCGCCTTATTCCCCGCAAAGGGATCGAGATCCTTCTCAATACGGCGCTTTTGTTGAAAGACGAAGCCTTTATCCTCACGATGGTAGGCGACGGCCCCCTGCGGGAGAAAACGCTGCGGTTCATCAAAGACCATGGATTGGAAGACACCATCCAGTTTGTCGGACAGAAAAGCCAGGAGCAATTATTGCAGTATTACCGCGGGGCGGACGTGCTGCTCTTTCTCAGCTATCGGGACAGCGCCGGTCTCCAGATCATGGAAGCCTTTTCACAAGGCGTACCGGTGATCGCCCTCGACCAGTTCGGCGCGTCGATCCTGATCACGGACGAGACCGGCATCAAGATCCCGGTGACAGGTACATTGGACGACATGCAACAAAACGTCGCGGGTTCGATCCGCGATCTTATCCGTGACCCACAACGTGTCGCCGCGATGAGCGAGAACGCCGTCCGCTACGCACGCGGATTCAACTGGGAAACAAGAAGACAAAAAATTTTGCAGGATATCAAATCTTTGCTGCTACATGAAGACGTTGATTTGCGACTTGAACGTGTATGATAACGGCCACCACATCGCGTTCGTAAATTCGATCCTGACCTATTTCCGGGATCGCCAGGATTGTCTCTTTCTGTTCAATGAAAAAGCGGCCGGTTTGTGCAACGGCATCGCAGACGACGGGCGCATTTCCCTCGTATCCGAAGAAAAGCTTCGTCCCAATGAATACGGGAGCCTGCAGGCCAAATTCCGGGAATACCGCTATATCGAACAATTCGCGGTGGAGAATGGCGTCGGACGCGTGATCTTTCTGGAGATCGATAGCTATCAGATCGCCATCGGGCTCAGCCGGCCGCAGTTCCAGATCACCGGCATCTATTTCCGTCCCTTTCACCAGATCCCGACCCGCTCCGGCGGTTTCAGGACCAGCCTCCGGTCGCTGCTCTATCGCTGGAAGAAGCGGGCCTTATTCCAGGTGCTGAGGATGAACAGGAAGGTCGAACCGCTTTTCCTGCTCAACGACCGCGCTGCGGGGACGCGCTATCCTTCCTGGTTCCGCTATCTGCCGGACCCGGTATTCAGCACCACCGGCGCTGCCGACCGCTCGCTGTCCATCCGCAAGCAGTTCAACATCCCGGCCTCGACGCACATCTTATTGGCCTTTGGGGCCATGGGGGCGCGGAAGAATATCCCCAATATCGTTGCCGCCTACAGACAATCCCGGTTCTCCGGCGATACCGTGCTGTTGATCGCCGGCAAGGTCCGGGGCGACTATCGCCAGGAGTTCGATGCCGCCGTCAATAGCTTCGTCATGAACACCGACCCTGCCAAACGGCTCATCGTCCTCGATGAGTTCGTCGATGAAAGCTACGTCGACGGCTATTTCCGCGATGCCGGCACCATCCTGCTCTGCTACAGCAAGTTCTACTGTTCCAGCGGACTCATGGGCAAGGCGGCGCAACACCGGAAGACCTGCATCGTACCGGACTGCGGACTGCTCGGCGCACTTAACCAGGAATATGAACTCGGCTATGCCGTCGACCCCGAAGACGTCGAGAGTATCGCCGGCGCCATGTCCCGCGCCGAACGGCATCCGCTGCCGGTGCGGGGGTTCCAGCGTTTCGTGGAAGACCATGCCGAAAAAGCCTTCCTTCGCACATTGCTCACGGCCTGAACGTACCTCAAATAAACCTTTTAAAATTTTCCGCTATGAACAACAGGTTTCTGAATCATCTCCAGATCACCCTGGTGGTACTGGACCTGGCGGTCATCAATTTTATCTTTTTCTTCTCGCAGATGCTGTTTCGCCGAAGCCTGGCCATCACGGCCGTGCTCGAGTATGACTACTTCCTGTATTTTATGAACATCTGCTGGATCCTGATCACCTCGCTCAGCGGCGTCTACAGCAGCAAGACCATCGTCAACTTCGAGACCTTTGCCCGCCGGTCGATGAACGCGTTCCTCTATTTCATCGGCTTCGTCACGCTCTATCTCTACTTCTTTCACCAGATCGTGATCTCGCGGACCTTCATCGTCATGCAGCTCACGGGTATCGGCGTGCTGCTGCTGGCCAACCGCTTCCTCTTCCTGCTGATCTATCAATATTTCCGGAAGAAAGACTACCTCATGCGGAAGATCGTGGTCCTAGGCTACAACCCCGTGGCCAAAAAGCTGGTGCACTACCTGGAGAACCAAAGCATCAATTCCCGCGTCGTGGGTTTTTGCGAAGACCAGGAGAACGTTCGGGAAATTACCAACTACCCCATCCTGGCCGGCATCAGCGGCGTGCTGGAAGAATGCCAGCGCTATGGGGTCACGGAGATCTATTCCACTATCGCGCCGGAACAGAATGCCTCGCTGTACGACCTGATCCGCGGCGCGGAACGCAATTGCATCCGCTTCCGCATCGTCCCGGACCTGGGTGCGTTCATGATGAAAAAGCAGGTGTATATCGATTACCTGGAAGACATGCCCATTCTCTCGTTACGCCGCGAGCCGCTCGAGGACCTCGGCAACCAGATCCGCCGCCGCATCTTCGACGTCTTCGTCAGCACCCTGGTGTGCGTCTTCATCCTGAGCTGGATGATCCCCCTCATCGGCCTGCTGATCATGCTGGAATCCCGCGGCCCCATCTTCTTCGTCCAGGCCCGCAGCGGGAAGAACAACCGGCCTTTCAAATGTCTCAAGTTCCGCAGCATGGTCGCAAGCCCCAATGCGGATCTTACGCAGGCTACCCGCAATGACAAGCGCATCACCCGCCTGGGCGCCTTCCTGCGCCGGACGAGTTTGGACGAATTCCCGCAATTCCTCAACGTGTTCAAGGGAGATATGAGCATCGTAGGCCCCCGACCGCATATGCTGAAACACACCAGCGACTACTCGCAGCTGGTAGACCATTTCATGCTCCGGCAATTCGTGAAACCAGGCATCACCGGCTGGGCCCAGGTCAACGGCTACCGCGGCGAGACCCGCGATCTCATCCAGATGGAGAAACGCATCGAGCACGACATCTGGTACCTCGAGAACTGGAGCCTCTGGCTGGACGTTCGTATCGTCTTCATGACCATCGTCAATCTCTTCCGCCGGGAACAGAATGCGTTTTAATGCCCCCGGTCCGCGCCGCGGTCCGTTATTGTCGGTTCCACTTATAGTCCAAAAATTTCATAAAGTACCCGCCAACCACGCTCCGTGCCTGGAACCCTACCTGCCGGCCATCGGTGGTCTCGTGCCAGTCGCTGAGCGGCACCCGCGTAGGCGTTTCCGTGAGATAAGTATAGATCGGATCGATGAGCGCCTGAAAGTCTTCCGCATTGTTCGTCAGGGTGGCGCTCCAGCAGATCCAATCCGACTTGGTGTACGTCTTGCGGCTGTCTAAGGGCAGCCCGAATTTCTGCTGATGATGCAAATACCAGGAGGTTTCCTTGTTGTAGACCTCGGCCGGAAAGATACCCAGGTTGAGGAGCTTGTCCCATACGAGATTGTATTTCTGGCTCCAGCTGTCCTTTTTGTCGAAGGTCAGCGCATAGTGATCGCCGGCATCCGCCAGCACCATCCATTTCCTCGCCATCTCCTTCGCCATAGCGCTGTACCGCGCGGCCGCCGTGTCGATCCCCAGTTTTCCCGCCATCCAGCCGTACGCGCCGAGCGCTACGATCGCCTTCGCACTAAGATTGGCGTTGCGCGCCAGGTGCCCCGCAAAATCATCGGTACAAAGCTGGTTCACCGGGTCGAAGCCATTTGCCTCGAGATAATGCGCCCACGTGGTCAGCGTAGCCCAATGCTTCCGCGCAAAGTCCATATTTCCCTCCGCGCGCGTGATCCCCGCCGTCAGCAGGATCATATTCCCGCTTTCTTCCACCGGCATGCCCTCGCCATAGGTCTGCCCGTTCGCGATCGGATACGTGCCCAGATCGTGCGCGGCAAAGGGCTTGTTCCACCCGCCGCTCTCGCTGTAGTAAAAGATACCGTTGAGCATCCCTTCCAGCAAATGCGGGTTGTAGGCCAAGTAGAGCGGTGCCGAGGGATACGTGACGTCGACGGTATTGATCGAGCCATTGGAGAAATTCTCTTTGCTGAGGAATAGCAGCCCCCCTTTTGGGCTCTCCACCAGCGCGTGGGCGGCTATGCTTTGGCGGTAAGCCGCGACACAGAGATCGGCATAGTGCTGTCCGCCCGCCGAGAGCGC
>JAICXX010000173.1 GCA_025934485.1 Chitinophagaceae bacterium | reverse complement strand
GCAACGAATTAGCAAAATTTCCGCCGCTATTTCATGAAATTTCCCTTATTTGGCCTTAATTCGTGCCCAAAATCGAACAATTCCCCCCATGCGTTTCACCAAAGTCAACAACATCGTCGGCTGGATCATCGGATTAATCGCCACAACAGTTTATGTAATGACCATGGAGGCCACCGGCAGCTTCTGGGACTGCGGTGAGTTCATCTCCAGTTGTTACAAGCTGGAAGTCCCCCATCCCCCGGGCGCACCGTTATTCGCCCTTATGGGCCGCTTCTTCATCATCCTTTTTGGTGACAACCCGCATACCGCAGCGCATGGCGTCAACTTCCTCAGCGCACTCGCCAGCGGCATCTCGATCCTTTTCCTGTTCTGGATCACCACCCACTTCGCCCGTAAGCTTGTGATGCGTGACAAGCCTCAGACCGGCGGTGCTGCCGGCCCAAATCATGGGATGGCGGAGCCGGATAAGCTTCAAACATTTTTGATCATGACCGCGGGCGTCGTCGGCGCCATGGCCGGTGCCTTTTGCGATTCTTATTGGTATAGCGCCGTAGAGGGTGAGGTCTATGCCTCCTCCGCCTTCTTCACCGCCCTCGTATTCTGGGCCATCCTCAAATGGGAAGACAATGCCGATAAACCCCATGCCGACCGCTGGATCATCTTTATCTTTTATATGATGGGCTTGTCCATCGGCGTCCACCTCCTCAACCTGCTGACCATCCCCGCCGTCGTGATGGTCTACTATTTTAAACGGTATAAACCGACACTCTGGGGCGCCGTCATCGCCTTCGTCATCGGCTGTGCCATCACCGGATTCGTGCAGAAATTCGTGATCCAGTACACCATCAAAGGCGCCGCCGATTTCGACATCTTCTTCGTCAACAAGCTCAGCATGCCCTTCTTCTCGGGCTTCATCTTCTTCTTCCTCGCGTTGGCGGCCGCCTTCGTGTTCGGTATCCGCTGGGCCGTCCGGAAGAACAAGTTCTATCTGAAGATCGGTCTCTGGAGCCTCGCCTTTATGCTCCTCGGCTACTCTACCTATTTCACCACGATGATCCGGTCCAATGCCGACGTCCCCGTGGACATGTATAATGTAGACAACCCCGTCAACCTCGTAGGCTACCTCAGCCGTGACCAGTACGGCGACTGGCCCATCCTCTACGGCCCCGATTTCCAGGACCAGGCGCCCACCGTCCCGGACGGCGACCTCATGGTCAAAGGGCCACATAACTACGAAGTAGCCGGCGTCAAATATGCCACCGACTGGGGCAATACGCCTTCGGCCCACTTCTTCCCGCGCATGTGGAGCCCCACCAACGACCGCGGCGAGATCGACGTCTACCGCCGTTTCTCCGGTCTGCAGGAAGGGGATAATCCCACCATGGCCGACAACATCAAATATTTCTTCCATTACCAAACGGGTTGGATGTTCCTCCGCTACTTCCTTTGGAACTTCTCCGGCAAACAGAACGACCTCGAAGGCTTCGGCAACCCGCGCGACGGCAACGCCATCACCGGCATCCCCTTTATCGACAACCTCTTCCTCGGCGACCAAAGTAAACTACCGGACACCATCCATACGCTCAACAAATCGTATAACCGCATGTACATGCTGCCGCTGATCCTGGGCATCGTGGGTCTCGTATTCCAGTACATGCGTCATCGGAAGGACTGGATCATCACCGGCCTGCTCTTCTTCTTCACCGGCTGGGCCATCGTGATCTATCTCAACCAGGCAGGCGAACAGCCCCGCGAACGTGACTACGCCTTCGCCGGCAGCTTCTGGGTCTATTCCATCTGGATAGGGCTCAGCGTCCTGGCGATCTATGAGCTCTTCCGGAAATATGCCGCGAATGTCAAACCCGCTACCGCGGCTTATGTAACGGCCGGCATCACCCTCTTCGCCGCTCCGGTGCTCATGGGTAGCCAGGAATGGAATGATCACGACCGGCACCAAAAGACGCTGCCCCGCGATCTCGCCAAAGACTACCTGGAATCCTGTCCGCCCAACGCCATGCTGTTCTCGTTCGGGGATAACGATACCTATCCGCTTTGGTACGCGCAGGAGGTGGAAGGAATCCGCCCCGATGTCCGGGTGATCGTCAATACCCTGCTCGGAACGGATTGGTACATGAACGAGCTGCGCTACAAGGTCAACCAAAACGATCCCTTCGACGTGATCTTCACGCCCGAACAGATCATGGGCGACCGCCGCAATGTCGCCTATTTCACGGACAAGATCCCCGGCTACGATCAAAGCAAATATTATGACCTCTATTCGGTCCTCAAAGATGTCGTAGCGAGCGACGACCCACGGTATGTGCAAACGGCCGACAATGGCCAGCCGATCAATATGGTCCCGACGCACAAGTTCAGCCTGCCCGTCGACAGCGCCGCGGCCGCGATGACCCTGGCCATCCACCCCGGCGACAGCATATTGAAAACGATGACGCTCGATATCCCCGAGAGCAAACACTATCTGCTGAAGAACGACCTGGCCATGCTGGCCGTGATCGCCGGCAGCCATTGGAAACGGCCCATTTGCTTCACGTCGCCGCAGGATCTGGCAAGTCTCGGGCTTGACAAATACGTACGGATGAGAGGCATGATCTATCAGCTGACCCCGGCCGCCAACGCCGGCGGTGCGGACAACGACGCGTCGTATAAGATCATTATGAATGACTTCGCTTATGGCGGGGCTAACAAAGAAGGCGTCTACTACGACGAAGAGAACCGTCGCCATCTCAACAGCATCAAGTTCACCCATGCCCAGATAGCCATGAGCCTCGCCGCCGCCGGTAAAAAGGATTCCGCCCGGAAGGTCCTGGAACACTATGATCAAAACGTGCTCCAGTCCAATATGCCCTATGGCATGACCTCGAACCGTGGTAACCTGCACGACTATTTTTCGTTCGACTTCCTGCAGGCATGTTATATGGCGGGAGACTCCGCGCTGGCGAAAAAGGTATCCGCCTCGCTGAAAAAAGACCTGCAGCAACAGATGCGGTATTATAAGTCGCAGGGCGATCCCGCGATGACGGACGAACAGCTGGCCATCAACGCCAACATGGTCCTCCAGAACAAGGGGGGTAACCTCTCCGACGTGCAGGCCAAATATTTCGCGCAGGATATCTTGTCGACCTACCGGATGCTGATGCAGCTCTCCGCCTGGGAAAAACCAAACGGTACCCAGGGGCTGATGCCGAACCAGTAACCCAAGTGCAAGTCCAAACCCTTATTTTTGCCCGTAAAATTTTAAACCACAATGCGTTTTAACAAGGTAAACAACATCGTCGGCTGGATCGTGGGTCTGGTGGCCTGTACGGTCTTTGTGATGACCATGGAGCCCACCGGCAGTTTTTGGGATTGCGGCGAATTCGTCTCCAGCTGCTACAAACTGCAGATCCCCCACCCGCCCGGCGCACCGTTGTTCGTCCTCATGGGTCGCTTCTTCATTATCCTGTTCGGTGATAATCCACATACGGCAGCGAGAGGCGTGAACTTTATGAGCGCTATCGGCAGTGGTCTCTCGATCCTCTTTCTGTTCTGGTCGATCACCCATTTCGCACGGAAACTCGTGATGGGCGGCTCTTTGACCGCTGAACCCGACCGTCGCCAGACCTTTATCATCATGGCCACCGGCGTGGTGGGCGGCCTGGCGTATACTTTCTGCGACTCCTTTTGGTATAGCGCGGTAGAAGGTGAGGTGTACGCTACCTCCGCCTTTTTCACCGCCCTCGTCTTCTGGTCGATCCTCAAATGGGAACAGAATGCCGACAAACCCCATGCCGACCGCTGGCTGATCTTCATCTTCTATATGATGGGCCTCTCGATCGGAGTCCACTTGCTGAACCTGCTGACGATCCCCGCCGTCGCGATGGTCTATTATTTCAAACGCTATAAACCCACGACCTGGGGCACCATTTTCGCCTTCATCATCGGCTGCGCGATTACCGGCGTCGTCCAGAAGTTCGTGATCCAGGATACCATCAAAGCCGCCGGCTGGTTCGATATCAAATTCGTAAACGATTTCAACCTGCCTTTCTTCAGCGGCTTCGGCTTCTTCTTCGTTCTACTGGCCGTCGTGATCATCATCGGCATCCGCTGGGCCGTTAAAAAAGACTATTACTTCCTGAAGATGGGCCTGTGGAGCGTCGCCTTTATGCTCCTCGGTTATTCGACTTACTTCACCACCATGATCCGCAGCAATGCCGATCCCGGCGTGGACATGTACAACGTGGACAACCCCGTGAGCCTCGAAGGCTATCTTAGCCGTGATCAGTACGGCGACTGGCCCATCGTATACGGCCCCGATTTCCAGGACCGCGCTCCCCGCGTTCCGAGCGGTACGCTCTATGTAAAAGGTAAAGACAAATACGACGACGCCGGCAAGACTTATGCAGAAGACTGGGGCAATACCCCGTCCGCGCATTTCTTCCCCCGTATGTGGGACGGCAGCAACGACCGTGGTCAGATCGATTGCTATAAATCCTATGGGGGTCTTGGCGATGGGGACATCCCCACCATGGCCAGCAACATCAAGTACTTCATCAGCTACCAGAACTGGGAGATGTTCGGCCGCTACTTCATGTGGAACTTCTCGGGTAAACAAAACGACCTCCAGGGTTTTGGCAATTCCCGCGACGGTAACGCCATCACCGGCATTCCCTTTATCGACAATTTCTTCCTCGGCGACCAAAGTACCATGCCGGACACCGCGCATAAGAACAACAAGTCCTATAACCGCATGTACCTGCTGCCCGTGATCCTGGGTCTGCTGGGTTTCTTCCTCCAGGCGGGCCGCAACAAACGCGATTTCCTGGTCACCTTCCTGCTTTTCTTCTTCACCGGTTTCGCCATCGTGATCTATCTCAACCAGGCCGGCTATCAGCCCCGTGAACGTGACTACGCCTTCGCCGGCGCGTGCTATGCCTTCGCCATCTGGATCGGTCTGGGCGTGATCTCGGTCGCGGAGATGATGGAAAGATATGCACTCAAGGGTAAAGCGGACATGGCTAACTGGGCCGCCGCCGGGCTTTGCTTCCTCGCCGTCCCCGTCCTCATGGGCAGCCAGGAATGGGATGATCACGACCGGTCCAAAAAGACCCTCGCGCGTGACATCGGCAAAGACTATCTCGAAAGCTGTCCGCCCAACGCGATCCTTTTCTCGTTCGGCGACAATGATACCTATCCCCTCTGGTATGCACAGGAGGTGGAAGGCATCCGCCCCGACGTCCGGGTGATGAACTATAGCCTTTTGGGGACGGACTGGTACATCAACCAGCTTCGCTACAAGGTCAACGAGAGCGGCCCCACCGACGTCATCTTCACCCCCGAGCAGATCGAGGGCAGCAACCGCGATGCCGTCGTGCTCGGCCCCGTCCCCGGTTTCGATCAAAACAAATACTACGACGCCTACACCCTATTCAAAGACGTCGTGGCAAGCTCCGATCCGCGCTATCAGACGCCGGCCCAGGGTGATGAAGGCGACACGTACCAGTTGCTGCCGACACACCATCTTTTGGTGCCGGTAGACTCCGCTCTTGTTCGCGAGAAAGGTCTCGTACATCCCGGCGACAGTGTGGTGAACGAATTGCATATCGACATCAGCAAGAACAAGAACTATATCTTCAAGAACGAGCTGGCCGTTCTCGCCATCATCGCCGCCAACAAATGGCAACGGCCCATTTGCTTCAACTCCACCTATGAGGTCGAAGATCTGGGGCTCGCCAAATATATCCGGCAAACCGGTCTCGCAGGGGTTCTGGTACCCGTCGAATCGAAGAATGCCAACTTTGGGTTCTACGACAACGACGTGGCTTATAAGAACATGATGACGAAATTCGCCTATGGCAACGCCATCACCCCCGGCGTTTACTACGACGAAGAGAACCGCCGCCATCTCAACACCCTCCGTGCAGCGCATGCACAGTTGGCGCTGTCGCTTATCGACGCCGGCAAAAAGGATTCGGCCCGTAACATCCTCGAACACTTCGATCAGAATGTCTACGAGCCCAATTTCCCCTATGGCATGACATCTAACCGCGGTAACCAGCAGAACCGTATCTCCATGAGCTTCCTGCTGGCCTGCTACGAATCGGGCGATCTCACGCTGGCGAAAAAAGTAGCCGCTTCGGTCAAAAAAGACCTTAACCAGCAAATGCGCTACTATGCGTCGCTGGGTGACAATCCCAATAACGAGCAGCTGGCCATCAATGCCCAGATGGTAGTGCAGAATAAAGGCGGCAACCTTTCCGATAAGCAGGTGGGTTACGCCCAGGATATCCTCAGCAGCTATCAGCTCCTGCTGGAGTTGGATGACTGGGACAAGCAATTCGGCAGCGGTGCGAAACCCCCAGCGGTTCAGCAACCAGCGAGATAAGACATGGGATTCCCACCAAAAGACATTAGCCGGAAAAAGCCCCCCACATTTTGCCATCGGGGGGCTTTTTCATGGGTGAACCAAAACGTTGAATAAGTTGTTTTTAATCTGTAAATTGTAAACATGATAGGTTTTCATTTCAAACGTTATGATCCCAATGAATCCGGTAAATCCAGGTTCGAGCAATTGCTGGACATCTTCATGCAATTGCTGAGCTATACGAACGGCGACGTGGGCGAGGCGCTCCAGTGGATGAATCAGCTGGACAAGGAATACCAGCTCACGGATGATGAGTATGGCATAGGGGATTTTATCGAAGACCTCAAGGACAAAGGCTATATCGACGAGAATAAGCAGACCGGCGAGATCGCCATCACTCCCAAGACCGAACAGGGCATCCGCCGTCGTTCGCTCGAGGAGATCTTTGGCAAATTGAAAAAGACGCGCCAGGGGAATCACAATACCTTCAAACCGGGCAGCGGTGACGAAGCAAACCCGGAGACCCGGCCCTTCCGGTTCGGCGACCAGCTGGAACAGATCGATTTCACGGAGTCGATCCGCAATGCGCAGATCAATCATGGCATCGACCGCTTTAACATGCAGGAAGACGACCTCAAGATCCGCGAGACGGATTTCAAGGCGCAGACCTCCACGGTGCTCATGATCGATATCTCTCACTCGATGATCCTTTACGGCGAGGACCGGATCACGCCGGCAAAAAAAGTGGCGATGGCGCTCAGCGAGCTCATCACCACCAAGTATCCCAAGGATACCCTCGACATCGTCGTCTTTGGCAATGACGCCTGGCCGGTGGAGATAAAAGACCTTCCCTATTTGCAGGTAGGGCCGTATCATACTAATACGGTGGCAGGGCTGGAGCTGGCGATGGATATCCTCAGGCGTCGCCGCAATGCGAACAAACAGATCTTTATGATCACGGACGGGAAACCTACCTGCCTGAAGGTGGGAAAACGGTATTACAAGAACAGCTTCGGGCTCGACCGAAAGATCACTTCCCGTTGTCTTAATCTGGCTGCTCAATGCAAAAAGCTCAAGATACCTATCACCACGTTTATGATCGCAAGCGATCCGTATCTGCAGCGGTTCGTCAATGAATTCACGGAAACGAATAATGGAAAAGCCTTCTTTGCCTCCCTCGACCGTCTCGGAAGCTTTATCTTTCGCGATTTTGAAAGCGGGAAACGAAAAACGGTTTACTAGCGAAAGCATTAAGACTACTAAATAGACTTACTAAAACAACTAAATGGACATTTCTAAGATCACTACACTTGGGCAACTGAAAAAAGCAGGTTACCGGAACAGATCCGTAAAAGAAGAGATCAGGGAGAATCTTATCCGCAAACTCAAGAACAAAGAAAATACTTTCCCCGGCATCCTGGGTTATGAGGATTCGGTGATACCCGATACCGAACGCGCCCTTCTATCCCGGCATAATATCCTGTTCCTCGGTCTCCGCGGACAGGCGAAGACCCGTATGGCCCGGCAGATGACAGAGCTGCTTGACGAGTGGGTTCCCTTTGTTACCGGTAGCGAGATCAACGACGATCCCTTCCGCCCCATCTCGAAATTTGCACGGACGCGAATCTCGCAAATGCTGGATGACACACCGATCAGCTGGCTGCATCGCAGCGAACGTTATGGCGAAAAGCTCGCCACACCCGATGTCAGCGTGGCCGATCTCATCGGGGATATCGACCCCATCAAGGCCGCCAACCTGCGGCTCAACTTCGCCGACGAGGAGGTCATCCACTTCGGTATCATCCCCAAAAGCAACCGCGGCATCTTCGTCATCAACGAGATCCCCGATCTCCAGGCGCGGATACAGGTGTCGTTGTTCAACATCCTCGAGGAAGGCGATATTCAGATCCGTGGGTTCAAGCTGCGGATGCCGCTCGACATGCTATTCGTCTTTACGGCTAACCCCGAGGATTATACGAATCGCGGCTCGATCGTCACCCCGCTTAAAGATCGTATCGAAAGCCAGATCCTGACGCATTATCCCAAGAATATCGATACCGCGCTTGCGATTACCGAACAGGAAGCGGATATCCACGAAGAACAAAAAGGCCGTGTCGTCATCAGCGATCTTGTCAAACGGCTGATCGAGCAGGTGTCGTTCGAGGCCCGCAGCAGCGAATACGTCGACAAGAAAAGCGGCGTATCGGCCCGGTTGACCATCGCCGCCTTCGAGAACGCGGTGAGCGCCGCTGAACGCCGCGCCATCCTCAACAACGAAAAGGAGACGCCGGTATGGATGAGCGATCTCGTGGGCATCATCCCCTCCATCACCGGGAAGATCGAGCTGGTCTACGAAGGGGAACAGGAAGGGCCTTACCAGGTTGCTTTTAATTTGTTGGAGAAAGCCTTCCGCTCGCAATTCATCAACTATTTCCCCAACCCGGATCAGCTAAAGAAACGCAAGGCGGATAACCGCGACGACAATCCGTTCCGTCCCATCACGCATTGGTTCGATAAAGGGAATCATCTGAATCTTTTCTTCAATACCCCGGATGCCGAAAAGATACAGCAGTTGTACAAGGTGGATGGGCTGCATGCGCTGGTAAAGAAATATTTCAAACACACCAACGAACGCGAAGCCGCCCTGCTGATGGAATTCGTCCTGCACGGGCTCGCCGCCTACTCGCTGATCAGTAAAAAAGTGGTGGAAGGGAAGATCGAGTTCAAGGATCTCATCGGCTCGATGGTCAACCTCGGCTCCTCGGGGAGCAATTTCGGGAATGAAGACGAGGACATCGACAGCGATGATTTTAATTGATCGACGCCGGAGACTTCAACTAGTATAAAGGCCCCGCTTCAAATGTGGGGCCTTCTCTTTTAGATAATATTCACTTCGCGTTCCAGCTCTACGCCGAACTTCTCGTGCACGCTAGCCTGGATCTCCTGGCTCAGGTCGTAGATCTCCTGCCCGGTGGCGCCGCCATAGTTCACCAGCACCAGCGCCTGCCGCGCATGCACGCCCGCGTCGCCGCGGCGGAAACCCTTCCAGCCGCATTGCTCGATGAGCCAGCCGGCGGCCAGTTTGGTGGTGTCGGTGCCGTTATTGTGATAACCCACGATATCCATGTATTCCGCCTGCAATACATCGAATTGCTCATCGGTTATGGTGGGGTTCTTGAAAAAGCTGCCCGCATTGCCGATCACCGCCGGGTCCGGCAGCTTACTCCGCCGGATAGCCGTTACGGCGGCCGAAACGGCCCGGATGCTGAGCTCCTGCACCCCCATGCGTTCCAGCTCCTGCTTTATAGCGCCGTATTCCGTGCGAAACACGGGCTTTTTAGCCAGCCGGAAAGTCACGTTAAGAATGACGAACTGCCCGCGGTATTGCCGCTTAAAAACGCTTTCCCGGTAACCAAAGGCACAGTCATTTAAGGTGAACGTATAAGCCTTTTTTTCGGCGATATGCCAGGCCTCCAACGCGTAGAAGACCTCTTTCAATTCCACGCCATACGCCCCGATGTTCTGCATCGGCGCCGCTCCCACGCTTCCCGGGATCAGGCTCAGGTTCTCGACGCCGGCCCAGTCCCTGGCGATGCAATGTTCCACAAACTCCTGCCAGACCTCTCCCGCACCCGACCGCACATAAACATAGTCTTCGTCCTCATCGACGAGCTCGATCCCCTTGAGGGCATTGCGGGCGACCAGGCCGTCTATGTCTTTCGTGAAAAGCACATTACTTCCGCCGCCGAGGATGATCAATTCCCTTCCCGCCGCCCACTCCAGCAGCTCCGGCAGTTCCTCCGCCGTCCCAAACTCTGCATAATAGCGCGCCATAACGCTTATGCGGAACGTATTTGAAGCCTTTAAGGGGACGTTTTCCTGGATAGTATTCATATTGTATCAAAAATACTACAACGCATCCACATCCGGGATGATCACCACACTCTTCCATTGCCGGCTGCTCTGGACGATAGCAGTCTGTTGCTGAATCACCAGCTTGACGAAGGAGATGGTATGCCCGTCCTTGGGCAATTTGAGGAGTAATTCCTGCAGGTATTGATTGCGGACCCGTGCGATCACCGGCTCCGCCGGTCCCACGAGATAGGGCGCAAAATCCTTTTTTAGATTGTTTGCAAAGAACTGTGCGGCCTCGCGCACCACGTCTTTGTTTTTATGCCGGAAGGTCACCCGGATGACGCGCGAATACGGCGGATAATGGAATTGCTGCCGCATCGCGATCTCCTGGCTGTAGAAAAGCTTATAGTCGTGCGCCTGCACATAACCCAGCACGGGATGCGCGGTATTGGCGACCTGGATCAGCACCAGCCCTTCCCCATCCTTTCGGCCGGCGCGGCCGCTCACCTGCTCCATGAGCTGGAACGCCCGCTCGCTCACCCGGTAGTCGGCAAAGCTCAGGATGCTGTCGGCATCGAGGATACCCACCAGTCCCACGTGTTCGAAATCCAATCCTTTTACCACCATCTGCGTCCCTACCAGGATATCGATCCGGTGTTGCTCGAATTGCTGGATCAGCGTGTCGTGCGCTGTTTTGCCGCGGACGCTGTCGATGTCCATGCGCGCGATCTTTGCCTGCGGGAAGACTTCTTCGAGGTATTCTTCGATCCTTTCCGTACCGAAATTGCGCTGCACAAAACGATGGTTGCCGCATGCCGCGCAGGTATGCACGGGCGGATAGAGGGTACCGCAATAATGACAGTGGAGCTTATTCGTCAGCTTGTGGAAGTTCAGCGAGACATCGCAATTCCGGCATTGCGGTATCCAGCCGCAGACTTCGCATACCTGATACGGGCTATACCCGCGCCGGTTCTGGAAAAGGATCACCTGTTTACCCGCCGCCAGTGTTTGTACCACCGCCGAATGCAGCGGCTTGCTCAGGATCGGCTTCCCGTGGTCGCGTGCGCCTCCTTCCTCTTCCGGTCGTTTCTCCGGTTCGGCGTCTTTGGCATCCCGGTCGCCTGGCCTCGCAGCTCCGCGTGCTGCTGGTTCACCGCCACCCGCAATCGCGTCCTGGCTTCCGCGTGATGCCGGGCCGCCCGCTGCATCCTCACCCGTCCAGTTCCGCTGATCCGCCTTTCCCTCCTGCAAGTCGGTGAGCCAGCTCGCCCCGGCATAGGGCTCCCCCGCCCCCGTCGGAGCCGGCCCCCGCCGCGCTCCTGCCGCCGGGCTGTCCGGACCCCGCCGTGCCAACCGTTTCGCCTCCTGTTTCGCCGCGGCCCGCAAGGCTTTGGTGTCGACGATCACGATCTCGGGCAACCGCACCTGTCCAAAGCGCTCCAGCAGCTCTACCAGGCCATATTTCCCCGTGGTGGCATTATAATATGTTTCGACACTGGGGGTGGCACTGCCGAGGAGAACCCGCGCCCCAAACAACGAAGCATAATAGATGGCCGCATCCCGCGCATGATACCGCGGCGCCGGCTCCTGCTGTTTGTACGACGTATCGTGCTCTTCATCGACGACGACCATCCCCAGGTTACTGAAGGGGAGGAAAAGCGCACTCCGGGCCCCGAGGATGATCTTCAACTCACCGGTCCGGATCTTATTCCAGATCTCGAGCCGCTCGTTCGCGCTGAACTTGGAATGATAGATACCGATATAGCCGCCAAAATGCTGCTGCAGGCGGCGGATGATCTGCGACGTGAGCGCTATCTCGGGCAGCAGATAAAGGACCTGTCCTCCCTGCCGGATCACCTGCTCCATCTGCCGGATATAGACCTGCGTTTTCCCGCTGGAGGTCACCCCATGCAACAGACATACAGCTCGCTCGCTGAAGACGGCATTGATCTGCCCGAACGCTTGCTGCTGTGCCGGCGATAGCTCGAAATCGATCTGGACCTCACGGGGCAGATACCGGATGCGATCCACCTGTCTTTTTTCGATCTGCAGGATCTTTTTGTCGACTAACCCCTTGAGCTGGGCGTCGGAGGCGCCGGATTTCTTCAGCAATCCAGGTCTCGTCACCTCACCTTCCGTCCGGATCAGGTGCAGATAGGCTAACAGGAGCTCTTGCTGCTTTGGCCCCCTACTCCAATTGTTCAGCAGGTCAGCCAGCTTGTCCTCGTCGTGATATTCGGGGTTAAGGAGGATATAATTTTCCGTTTTCGCCGTATAGGTCTCTTTGAGCGACTCCCAGACGACACAGACTTTCTTTTCGATCAGTCGTTTGATCACGGGATAGACCACCCGCGAATCCAG
>JAICXX010000340.1 GCA_025934485.1 Chitinophagaceae bacterium | reverse complement strand
TACCCACAGTGTGGATGATGGCCGCATGCCCCTCCCAGACGAAGTTGTAGAACCCACCTTGCCTTTTTAGCCGGAGAGTGCCATCGTCGAGGATGCTGTCCACTACAAAACCTACTTCATCCATATGCGCGACGAAAACGAGGTGTTGGGCTCCCTTTCCAAAAGTAAGCAGGACATTCCCTTTTTCATCGGTAACCGGCCGCGCCCATTTGGGCAGGGAAGAAAGGATATAGTCGCGGACGGGAGCTTCGGAACCGCTGACGCCATACTGGCCGACGAGATCGGTGAGCAGCTCGTCCTCTTTTACAAATTCTTTTATTACATGCGGCGGCACGAGGGTGGGAAGCGGCTCGATATCCACCGGCTCCCAGACACGTTTGTCTACTTTGTCGAGCCAGGTAGTGATCAGCTGGCGGATATCGGCGGCCTGCACTTGTTCGACGGGCGTTTTGGCGTAGCGGGCCGCCAATTGAAGATCGGTGCCGAAACGTGCGGCTTCATCGAAGGGGCCATATTTGTTTCGAACGTCCTCCAGGCCTTTGCCATTGATCTCGTCCAGGGTGGTAAAGGCGATGGTGACCGTGCCTTGAAATTTGGATCGAAGCAGGGTCCGGGCGACGGTGGCCAGGGCGATGACGGCGCTTTTTACCCGGACATTCGGCCCGACAATGGAATACCCGGGTTGCTCCGGCTGGCCAATGAGTTGTGTGGTCTTTAATGTCGTTACCGGGTCGAAAAGCCGGATGCCGCGGGCGGCGACTTCTTCGGCGTTCGTGCAGCCCAGGTCGAGGATCGTTTCCTGCCAGCTATGGACGGGTTTTGTGTTTTCGCGTGTTTGGCGAAGGGCATCGAAATGCGTCGAAGGAACGATGGCGACGCCGTACTGCGGCCCCGTCGCTGTTTGGATAAGCACCGGGTTGCCTTCTACAAACTGGTGGGCTATTTCGGTGGCGCTTGCGCCGATGGGTGTGACGCGACAATAGCCATCGGGCTGGATGTAACTGATCACATAGGCGGGCTCGTCGAGACTCGTGGAAAACAGTCTTTTCGGGCTGCCGCTGCCGATAGTGATAACGAGATTGCCGAGCCGGTCCTCTTTCATGATACCTTTTGGGAAAAAGCGCTTGAGGATCGACGCCGCGGGTGCCTCACGGCCGGTAGAAGAAATAGCGCTCGTATTGAAGGACCTTATGCACCCTAGAAGATTGGAGTCGATGAGGGGCTGGGCCTTGAGGAACGACGTCATAACAAGCAGGAACCCGGCGAGGAGGGTGAGCTGGCGGCGCATGGTTTAGGAGTTTACAAGGAAGATACGACGCCGCTTTGATTTATGACGCTGCTTTTGCGTCGGGATGGGGAATTAGCCGATGGGCGGGAAGGGGAATCGGTTCCGGTTCCGGCTTGTCGGGATACTGAAATAGCACGGTATAACGGTGAAGCTCTGGCTGATAACTCTGAACCAACGCTGATCCGACCACCTTTTGGGTGGTATCTAGCACGATGACCAAGTCTCCCGGTTGATGTTGCATAAAAGTAAGATAGGAATGCAGCTGCAATTTTCAAACCAGGGGCGGCGTTTCGGGGAAAAATTAACATTTTGGACGCAGCGAAAAAGATTTTTCGGGGACGTAGGGGTTTGCGCCCGGTTAGTTGTCATGGTAAAAAAGGCGATTTTTACGGGAATGAGCATATTTAGCCGGAACTGGCTGTGGGGGATATTGGCTGCTTGCGTGCCACTGGGAGCGCTTGCCCAGCAATCGCTGGAGGCGCGGCCGTCGTCGCTGGAAGCTCGGGAGCGGCCGTCGTCGCCGGGGGCGCGGGGGCAGCCGTCGTCCCCGCTGGAGCGGACTGTTACGCTGTACGCTGCGGCCATACCGCTGGGACGGGCACTGGATTCGATCGCGGCGCGGGGGCGGTTCCAATTTTCCTATAACAGCAGCATTTTGAAGGAAGACAGCGTGGTGAGGGTGGACTTGCGGGGGCAGACTGTGCGGGCGGCGGTGAATATGCTGCTCGGAAACGGTTATAGCTATACAGAGCAAGGTAGTTATGTGATTATTCTCCGTGGGCCGCCGGTGTCAGACCCGGCAGCCTCGCCGCCGGTCGCGGCAGACAAGGCCTATGAACTCTCGGGCTACGTCCGGGATAAAAACACGACCCAGCCGGTGGCTAACGCGACGGTCTATGTGAAGGAACAGCTCCTGAGCGTCCTCACCGATGACCAGGGGCATTTCAGGCTGCGGCTGCGCGTGAGGTCACCCTATCCGGTGCTGACTGTCAGCAAGGAATGGTACGCCGACACCGACGTGATCGTTCATGCCGGGTATGACCAGGTGCTGCAGGTCGCACTGACGCCGGTGATGGGCGCCGTGCTGGACCCCGTGTATATCTCTTCGCCGGTGGAACGGACCTGGCTTGGCCGCCGGATGCTTTCGGCCAGACAACGTATTCAAAGCCTCAACCTCTCGCACTTCTTTACCAGCGGCGCCACACAGGTGTCGCTCGTCCCATGGGTCGGCACGCATGGCCGGCTTAGCGGTCAGGTGACGAACACCTACTCGCTGAACCTCATCGGCGGCTATAGCGCGGGTGTACGCGATGTCGAAGTGGGCGGCGTGTTCAATATCGACAAAAAAGACGTACACAAGGTCCAGCTCGCGGGTGTGCTCAACCTCGTGGGCGGCAATGTCCACGGATTCCAATGTGCGGGCGTCATGAACTTCGTCCTGGGCTCCGTCCAGGGGTTGCAATTGTCCGTGTATAGCAATACCTGCAAGGCCACCCTCCGCGGCGTACAGCTCAGCGCCTTTGTCAACAGAGCACGCTATCTGGCCGGGGTGCAGATCGGCCTGGTCAATTTTGCCGACACCTCCACCGGCGTGAGCATCGGACTGCTCTCTTTTGTCAAACATGGCGACGCGCACCAGGTGGCCCTTAGTGTGTCGCCGGTTACGGGTCTCACGGCGGAATACCACATGGGCAACCAAAAACTCAACAGCATCTTCCTGCTAAGTTATAATCCCTGGTCCGCACAACACCCCCTGTTCTACGGCTATGGCATGGGAAAAGCATTCCGGCTGGGTAAGCGGTGGGGCCTCTATGCCGAGGTCACCGAACAGGAGGCGCTCGGTAAACAACTCACGGCAACGGGAACCAAAAACAACCTCGCTTTCCTGGGAACGGTCGAAAAGCTGGAGCCGTTGCTAACCTATCGCATGGGCAAGACCGTTACATTCTTTGCGGGGCCTACCCTGGGCATCTTTACCCTTCAACCAAAGAAACAAGATGGGGCCCATAGGCTGCAGGTTCCTGACACCTCTTTTTATAGCTCCTTTGGCGGCGGGCAGTCGAATGTCTGGTATGGACTCACCGCCGGCATCAGTATTTTATAACGACACATAGGGGTAAAGCGCTTTTGGGTTGTTATCTCCCAAAACACGCATTATGCCAAGGACCTTGATCCTGACCTTACTCATCCTTTTGTTTTCATTTTGCACCTACGCGCAGCCGAAGTATACCATCAGCGGCACTATCCGCGCCGGCAAGACCGGCGAGAGCGCCATCCGCGCCACGGTGCTGGTATCGGAGCGTCATCTCGGCATCACCACGAATGAATATGGTTTCTTCTCGCTGACGCTACCCGCGGGGCACTATACCCTGGTGATCTCGGCGGTGAGCATGCAACCGCGAACACTGGACGTGGACCTGGCGAAAGATATCCGGCTCGACGTTTCGCTGGAAGCAGCAGCGGCGCAGTTGCAGTCGGTGGTCGTCAGCGCGGCGGCCAATGAAAGCAAGCTTGCCGGCACCGCGATGGGGGTAGACCGCCTTTCCGCCTCCACGGTCCGCGATCTGCCTGCCTTTTTGGGGGC
>JAICXX010000228.1 GCA_025934485.1 Chitinophagaceae bacterium | reverse complement strand
TTAGTATCCTTGGTGACATCATAAGCGCGTAACATCGCCAGCGCATTCCACCCCTCGTCATCATAATATTGTCCCAGAAAACTACCGCCGTTCTTGGCGGGAACACCCGTATACCACTGGTCCATATAACCGGTATAGGTGTTGCTCTGCGTCCGCATATACGCGTCCACCAACACATCCAAAGCATGCGCCTGAGGCCAGTAGTTAAAGGTGCTGTTCCCCTGGTTGTTCGCGACAAAGTATTGCCCACCCGCATTCCAATAGCCGCTCATCAGCGCCGTCGTACTCGTGTCGGCGATCTTGTTCCAATCATACATATACACGGTAGACGTTCCGCCCGTAGCCAGATCGATATTGTCGTAATTCTTATTGCAGGCCGTGAAGAAGAACAGCAGCGAAAGCAAAAAACTCATATTCACAAATTTCATGAATAACTATTGTAAGGTTACTTGATGGGTGTAAGGCGCATCAGGCTGCAACAGCACCGTGATGTTCACATTCTTGTTGTTCATCGTGGCACTCACGAACTTGTAGCAGTTGTTCCACTGGTCATTGGTCGCCGGAACCAGAAAGAAATAGCTCGGCGGCGTGCTCGACGTCGGCTCGGAGTTATCACCATTCGAGCTGCCATACCATTCATAGCAGTCGCTGGCACCGCCCCCCGCATTCACCGTAAACCGGAACTTATACCTGTCCTCCGGGCCCCACGATTCCTGGTTCTCCGTGATCAGCTGATTAGCATCGAGCCAAACGCCGGCGGCCTGGTAGATCAGATGATACTTGACATTATCGGCATCGGCATACCAAACATCGACACTACGGATCACCGTCATGGTTGCCACGGCATTGTTGAAGTCGAGATCGAACCGGACCTGCGCCGTCGTATCGGAATAGTTCACCGAACCACCTTCTTTTAAATTAGCTCCCACGATGGAATAGCTGGTCGGCGTCCCGCTATTCCCGTTCACAAACGAATAACTGCCGCCACTCTTTAGCGACGTATAAGCCTCGAATACCCCCGCCGCAGTTTGTTTGAAATGCACCGCCTTCGAGAGATCGGTGCCGCCTTCCGTCGCCGAACCCGTAACATATAGATCCGCAGGAATGCTATCGAACCCCGCCGGCCGGGCCACGACCATCACATTCGTCTGTCCTGCCTTCACCTCATTGAGACCCTTAGTCGAATACACCGTCCAATACAACTTGCCCGTATCCAGCGCAGCGATGCCCGCGCGCTTGGCGATCTGATTCAGCGTGCTATGGCTTACCGTAGCCTGGGTATTGACACCCGTTCCATCGGAGGCGACTTTAAAAAGCGGGTGCTTAAAATCCGAAACCGTATCGAAGGCCAGTTCATATTGTACCAGGCTTCCATCGGCCGCCAATGCGGGCGACCATTCAAAGGTGATCAGCGCCCCAGATGCAGGATTGAGCGCCACGAATAAGCTGTCCTGCGGAGCAAACAGGTTGGCCACCGGACTCACCGTTTGATCAAGCGAATAATTGTAGGTCTTTTTACAAGCAGCCAAACAGCCGCCAAAAACCACCAAAAGAAAGAAAAATATCTTGCGTTGCATAATAGTAGCGTTTAGTAATTTGGATTTTGGGTGAGATGCGAATTTTGTTCGAGCTCATACGTCGGGATCGGCCACAGATAATCCCTGGTGGGGTCAAAGATGCGGTTCGATACGCGCACGAAGCCATTGTCGACCGTAGGATCACCATATTGGGCGCCATGCACCCAGCCGTTTAACACAGCCTGCGCCGTCTTCCACCGACGGATATCAAAGATGCGCAAACCCTCGAAGGCCAGCTCGCATCGTCTTTCCCGGCGGATGATCGTCCGCAGATCGCTTTGCGACCACGCGGCATTGAATGAAAGCGCATTCGGATCGGTAAAACCCGCACGCGCACGCAAGGCACCGATCGTTTGGCTCCAAACCGATGCGTTCATCTGCCCCAGCTCGTTCATCGCCTCCGCATACATCAGCAATACATCGGCATACCGGATCAGGATCAGGTCGAGCCCCGACACCTCACCCGGCGCCGCCGTGGAATCGAAATATTTCCGCCAGTAATAACCCGTGGGCGAAGTGAACCCGCCATTAGAGACATAGGCATTGAGCGCGCTCTTGTTGGGATCGGTTCCCGGCTTGATATAGATCGTCTGCGTAGATCCATTGGGATTGGTCCATACATATTGATCATACACCAGGGTAGCCGTCATCCGCGGATCGCGATTCGCATATGGGTTGGTGATATCATATCCGCTGCCGGTCTGATTGATGCTGTCTCCGTTCAGCATCAGGTAGTCATTCACCAGTTCCTGCGTTGGCGCCAGCGCGTTGTCCCTGGCCCCCGCGGAGATCGGGATAAAATCGAACGTCCAGGCGTAAGTCCGCACATTCGGCACATATTCCTGATCCAGGATCACCTCGGAATTATGTTCGTTGGTGGGGCTGAAGATATTGGCATACTTCGGCACCAGCGACCAGGAGCCATACGTCGAGGTGTTGATCAGCGTGTCGCAGATACCCGCAACAGCCTGCCAGTCCCCTTCATACAACTCTACGCGCGCCTTCAACGCCTCGGCAGCCCCGCTCGTGATCCTGCCGGCATCCGCCGCATCCCAGCTCTTGGGAAGCACGGCTTTCACCGTGTCCAGCTCGTTAAGGACAAACTGCAACACCTGCGCCCTCGGCGTACGCGCAATACTTTGGCTCCCGGCAAGCGAAATATCATGCGAGAAAAGCGGCACATCCCCAAACCAGGTCATCAACTGCCAGTAGCGGAACGCCCGAATAAACCGGGCCTGAGCGACCAGCAGGGCCTTCTGATCCGCCGGATAGGCAGGTATCCTGTTGACATTGTCCAGCAGCACATTGCAGGATTTGATACACCCATAGGCGTTGGCCCATTCCTGGTCGAAACGGGGCAGCGAAGACGTATAGCTACCCGTAGAAATGGTAAACGCATTGTCCTGGTCCCCACGCCCCACATAGGCATTGTCGGAAAGCCCTTCGTTATAAAAGAAATGGCTGCTTTCAAACATCTGTGAATACGCCGTATTGAGCAGCACACTCGCATTCTGCGGCGTCGACCAGTAGTTGACATCGGTATACTGATCCGTGGGCGCCTGGTTCAGCTTCTGGCAGCCGGCTAGGGAAAAACCCGCAACGGCCCCAAAAAGCGCAAAAACAAAATAATATCGAGATCGCATAGAGATCGTTTTAATCGTTAAAAAGTCACATCCAATCCACCACCGTAGAATATCGGCGTCGGATATACCCGCCCGCTCTGGTTGCTGCCAAACTGGTTGCCCAGGTTACTGTTGAACTCCGTGGATTCCGGATCGAGGAATTTCAGCTTGGACAACGTAAGCAGGTTCTGCCCGGTGAAATACACCCGCACATGCTGCACATGCAACGCCCGAGAAACCCGCGTCGAAAGCGAATACCCGAGCTGCACATTCTTCAGCCGCGCATACGCTCCATTGAAGAGATACAAATTGGAGCCCACATTGTAATCGTTCTGCTGCGACGGACTGCCGTTCGCACTCAGGATGGGATTGGCCGCATTGGGATTCGTCGGCGTCCAGAAATTGAGCTGATGTTTGAAGATGTTATAGGAATAGTTCCCCTGGTAAGGGTCCACCAGCTCACCCCGTACGAACACCGTCCGCCGGCCCACACCCTGGACAAAGACATTCAGATCGAAGCCCCGGAAAGTCACATTGTACGTAAACCCAAACGTGTAGCGCGGAAAAGGATTCCCCAACACATACAGATCATTGTTATCGATGATCCCATCCCCATTCTTATCCTTGTACCTGATGTCGCCCGGGATCGGTGTCACACCCACCAATTTCGGATACTTGGCCACATCACTCTGGGTTTGGAAATAACCGTCTCGCCTATACCCTACATAACTGTTGAAGGGCACGCCGGCGCGGATCACCGTTTGCATCTCCGCATCCCCATTGAGCTGCTGGTTACCCTGGAAATAAACGACCTCGTTATGATTATCGGCCACATTCACCGCAAAACTGTGCGTGAAGCGCCGTCCCCGCAATACATATTTCACGGAAGCCTCCCAACCCTCGTCACGCATCTTACCCGCGTTGTAGTTCGGCAGGGTCGTGCCAAAAGTCCCCGGCACAGCGGGTGTCACCAGGATATGCGTGGTCAGTTTATTGAAATAGTCCAGCGAGACCGTCAGACTGCGGTTCAAAAGGTAAGCATCCAGGCCGCCGTTCAACGTCGCCGCCCGTTCCCAGGTCAGATCAGGGTTGGCAAAATGGAAACCCTCGCCCGAGACCGTTGTATTATTGAACCCGTAAAAGTTTGCGATCGAATAGTAGGTCGTCAGATATTGGTAGTTGTTGACGCTTTGATTGCCTAACACCCCATAAGATCCCCTCAATTTCAGATCGCCGATCTTATCTCGCACCCCCTGCATAAAGGATTCGTCCGTCACCGTCCACCCCGCCGAAACACTGGGAAAAAACCCATACCGGATGCCCTGCCGGAATTTCGACGACCCGTCATACCGCGCATCGAACTCCAACAAATACCGGCCCTTATAGTCGTAATTGGCACGGCCATATAGCGAATTGAGGCTCGTAACAGACGGGCCCATAGCGGTCGTCGAAGCATTGGGCGAGACGATCGATCCCGTGGTCGGCACCCCCAGCAGGCTGTCCGTGTACATGTAATAGACATTGCTGATGTGGTACGTGTTCGATTCGTTCGAAGCCCCTACGAGCGCACTCACCCGGTGCTCGCCAAAGCTCCTGTTGTATTGCGCCATCAGCTGTACGTTCGTAAACATCGTCTGCGTCCAGGTATCTCCCGTGCTTCGATCGCTGCCATAGACCCCCTGCGGATAAAAATCCACCTGCGCCACCCGCTGGAAACTATGATTGGTGTTTACATCGCCACCAAGGACCCCTTTGATGCTGAAACCCTTGGGTAGCGCGATTTCGGCGCTTACCTGACCAAAGAAATCATCATTGGTCATGTCCTTGTAACCTCCCTTCTGCAGGACACCCAGCGGATTGAATTGTGTCAACACCGAATTCGTCAAATAACGGCCCAGCGAGTCGACCATCTGATAATTAGTAGGCGTCCGCTCGGCATCGGCCATCAGAAAACCATTGTCAAAGGAATTTTGCTTCAACTCGTCATGCGTATAAGCCAGCGTCCCGCCCGCCTTGAGTATCCCATAATTCGACGTTGCCGCCGCCCGTACATTATACCGCGAATAGCCATAATGGGGCCCTACGAAATTACTGGCCTGTGTTTCGTTACCCAGCGAAAGCAGAAAGGTCGAATTCTCCCCGCCGCCGGTAAGACTTACGTTATGGCTTTGCTGCGGGGCGTTATGCAGGATCTGCCGCAAGAACCATTCGTGGTCCCTGCCGGCCTTCAAAGCCTGGATATCTGCAGGTGTATAAATGGGCGGCAAACCCACATTCGTAAGCGATTCATTTTTATAGATGGCGTTCTCCCAGGCCGGCAACGGCGAGATCAGCACCTTCGAATGCTGCGTCCCATAGGTCCCGTTATAGTTCACGGTAGGGCGTTGGTTCCGCTTCCCCTTCTTCGTCGTCACCAGCAACACCCCATTGGCTGCCCGCGAACCGTAGATGGCGGCAGCGCCGGCGTCTTTCAGCACGGAGATGCTTTCGATGTCGGCCGGGTTCAGCAGCTGGAGGCTGCCACCGGTGATCCCGTCGATCACCACAAGCGGGGAGTTATCCTGCATGGTACCCACCCCGCGAATATTGAAGTTCAACGACGCCCCCGGCGAAGGGTCGGGTTGTTGAATGATCAGGTTGGGGGATACACCCTGCAAAAGTTGATACATGTTTACCGCCGGCTTGCCCGCAAGATCCTGAGGCGTGATCTGGTCAACGGCGCCGGTCACGGACACCTTGCGCTGCGTGCCATAACCTACCACGACTACATCGTTAAGCGCCGCCTGCGACAGCTCCAGCGCGATCACAATGGTCTTTCGCCCCCTCACCTGCACGTCGACGGCCGTATAGCCGGTATAGCTCAAATGCAAGACCGCACTCGTATCTACCACCAACGTAAACTCCCCATCTCCATTCGTCGCCACGCCCCGGCTCGTCCCAGCTATCGTCACCGATACACCCACCAGCGGAACGCCCTGGGGATCGGTCACCCGCCCACGCACCGTGATCTCACCCGGCGGCAAATCCCGCGGCACAGCGACCGCAGGCGCCCGGGCATCTACAATAATGCTGTTACCATCTATCTCGAAGCCCAGGGGCTGGTCCCGGAAACAGCTGTCCAGCACGGCTTGCAACGGCGCAGCCTTGACATGGATACTCACCTTCCGGGCCTGCTGTAGCAGCTCGTCGCTATAGAAAAAGAGAAAACCCGTTTGCTTCCGGATCTCCTTAAAGACTTTTTTCAGCGACACATCCGACTCGGACAGCGTCACTTTCTGTGAGTAGCCCTTGGCACTCACCTGCAGGCAAGCCGAAACTAATAGAACTGCCGTCAGTTTGGTCATTAGTAACGTTTTGGTTAGGATACGACGCCTGGGAGGCGCCGTTTCACAAATAGCGTCAATTCGCATACTTTTGCGTTGTTTGGGTTATCGATATGTGTACGTCTATACAATAGAGCGCCCAAATACTACGCGAAGTGCGCTCGAACCGCACTTCGTTTTTTTTCAGGCGTTCAGATCATCTAACTGCTTATTTTGGTTTTACCGTCACTGTCCTCCCTTCCAGCGTAAAACTTGTCTTGCCCGCCCGCTCGAGCTGATGCAGCACATCGGCCAGCGAAGCGCTGCGGGCTATATATCCCGAAAAATGTCGTTCTACCGTACCCTCATAGTGGACATCCACGTCATACCAGCGCGCCACCTGACGCATCACTTCCTTCAACCCTGCACTTTCAAACTGGAACAATCCATTCTTCCAGGCCACCGCCTGATCGGTATCCGCTTCAGCCTCCGTCATCCCCCGGTCGTCCAAACTTAAGGAAGCCTCCTGGCCCGGCCTTAACACTCGCGAGGCCTTACCGCCCGAGACGCGAACGGCGCCGGAGAGCAGCGTCGTCCGAAAGCTCTCCTCGTCGTCATAAGCCATCACGTCGAAATGGGTCCCGAGCACGTCCACCGTCATCCCACCCACTTTCACTTTGAACGGCTGGTCCTTCGCCCGCGCGACCTCGAAATACGCCTCCCCCGAAAGCTCCACCGTCCGGTCGGCACCCGCAAAGGCCGTTGGAAAACGCAACGACGTCGCGGCGTTTAGCCACACCCGGCTTCCATCGGGCAGCGTCACCTCGTATTGTCCACCCCTCGGCGTCCGGATAGTATTGTACAAAACCGTTGCAGCCCCATCCGCATCCGGCGCGTCTCCAGCCGTCGTCCCTTTGCCCCCCGACGCGGCCCCTGCCGTCCCACTCCGCGCATAGGCCAGCTGCCCCCCTGCGACCTTCACCACGTTGCTTGCCCCCTGCATCGCCACGAGTCCGTTCTTCGTACTGTCCAGCGTCACAGCCGAGCCATTGGCGAGGATAAGGACCGCCTTATTGCCGCCCGGCACAGGCGCAGCCGCCGCCTTACTCACCGCCACCGGCATAGTGCTCCGAGCCCCCGAATGCCCCCACCACCAGACGCCAATTCCCAACCCTGCCAGTACAACAGCGGCCGCTACGATTCGCGGCCAGCGGACAACCGGGGCCATTTCAACCACACGCCCCTTAGACCTCTCCGCGTCCTCGCGCAATACCCGCCCCTCCTGTGCTTCCCGGCCGGCGACCAGGACCCGCTCCAAAAGCGCTTCGCTCTCCGTCTCCGTGAATACGGGCATCGTATCAGCCTCCGCCCAGGCCTCCTCCAGCAGCTGCTGCAATTCCGCCGCATGCTCGTCCATGGCGGCCAGCCGCTGGAATTCCGCGACTTCCTCGGGCGTCGCCGTCTTTTGATGAAATTTTCGGAACAAAAAAGCAAATCTGGTCAGGGGCATAATAAACCATTTGTCCCTTGGAAGACACCCCGGCCGGCAAAAAGTGGTAATGAAAAAGAAAAAAATTATCCGGTCAGCCGGCTCATAGATAAACGATCGCGGATGGCCCGCAACGCCAGCGACATATGTTTCTTCACCGTTTCAACGGAGAGTTGCATTCGTTCGGCGATCTCCGCATGACTAAGCCCTTCTTGTTTATGCAATCGGTATACACGTTGCTGCTGCTGCGGCAGGTGTGCCACGGCTTCATCCAGTAGCGAATGATAATCCTCTCCCGGCGTCTCCATCTCCACTGTAGTCACGACTTGCAGTTCGGCCTGCCGGCTGCGTTCCCGTGCCATATTCCGGATGTAGTTGAAGACATGATTTCGCGCTGCGGTAAAAAGGTAGGCGTCAAAATTCGCAACGCCTGCCAGGCCCGATCGCCTCACCCAAATCTTTACAAACACATCCTGCACGATCTCCTGGGTGGCCGGCCTCGATTCGGTGAGACGGTATACATAGGCTCCCAGCCGCTGGTGGTAGGCGTAAAACAGCTCACTGAAAGCGGCCTCATCGCCTTCCGCGATGCGGCACAGCAACGCCCGTTCCTTATCTGATGGCAAGACAATCACGGCACTAAGTTATAAAAAATGTCATTTTCTCAAAACAACTCC
>JAICXX010000145.1 GCA_025934485.1 Chitinophagaceae bacterium | reverse complement strand
GAATCGTCAAATGCCGCCTGCATGCTCGTCCGCCGTCCCGTAGATTTATCGACCACGACACTCCCCGCATCCCAGTCATAATGGTTGCTCACCCCGATGGCGACATCACTCACATCGCCGGCCGCGAATTTCCACGTATTCGTAGCATTCGAAGCCGTAACAGTGCCGGCAGCCATCTCGGCCGCCGTAGCCACATGGATGGTGGAATCACTAACAAACGACCGCGCCAACCGCTCGGCAACAGCCGGATGTAGCACCTCGCTGGCATTCAGCAGATCCCCCGTCGCCCATACTACATACCCGCCAGGCACCGTAACCTGAAAAGTGTAGTCATTAAAATCATTGTAAAACTCGAGCGACCCCGTATGCGGCTGCGTATCCCAGCCCTTGTAGTCATCGTACACGGCTACCCGCGGATAGGAATAGGCGATATAAAAGGTCGTCGGATCGATCACTCCCTCGCGTCCCGGATGGCGCGACAAGTTATAATGCCAGGTAATGTCCAGCATAAGCGAATCGTGCGGCCGGAGAGGCGTAGATAAAGGCACCATCTGATTCGTTGTAATGGCGGAAGAATTATCCCAGGGCACCGCCTCGCCGCGGATCTTGATCTCGTCGATCCGGATGCCGGCAGAAGTATCCTCAGCCCCGCCCCGCATGCCGCCACGCCGAACGTTTTGGATCAGCTTCATGTTCAGTTTCTCCAGCGCATCCGGGCTGTTGTTGGTATAGACGATATGCTCCACGCCCCGGATCACGTTATCCGGCGGCATCACCGTCAAAGCGATAGTATAAGTCCCATGATTCTGCCAGTAATGCGGCCCGGGCTTACCTTCGGGCGAGCGGGTTCCGTTATCGTAGGCTTTCTGTATCGAAGGCGGCAGGGTGAGCGTCTGCGCATCGGCGAGGCCGCAAGCAAAGGCTAAAACACCACAAAGGGCCAATGATTTAATCATCACCAAATATAAGGCTTTTTACAAGCCCCAAGCCCAGCCGCCGCCTCAAGCGCAGCATCAACAGGACCGCCCCCTCAGCCCAGCCCCCGCAAGCTAGTTCGCCGGTACCACCTGCATCAAAGCCGGTATGCTGCAGGCATCATAACACGTCACCGGCAAACCCGGCGTGGCATGATAGTTCTTCCCCATGAGCCCCGTCGACGGCTCCCGCAACGCATAGGCCCGGTTGATATTTGCACGCAGCCAGGGAAGATACTCCGGCCGGTTGCAATCCACGATCAGCCGGATCATGTACTGGCCCAGAATAGCATTGTACACCCCCTGCTCCTCGCCGCCTTCATAAGGCAGGATGCCGTTAGCGTCACACATGCTCTTCATAGTATAGTTCGCAGCAAGCAAGGCATCATTTAAAAAAGTCGAATCCCCGGTATGCTTAAAAAGCATCACCGCCGCCCCGATACAAGTAGCCTGGTTATACGTATGCGTCGTCCAATCGGCCGGATTGTTATCGACCTTATTATCGGCCACGCGCCCGGTCGAAGCATAAAAAAGATTCCGCCGCGCCCACCCATACACCGTCTTCGCCCGCGACACATAACTGGTATCATGTGTACAATCATACAACGTCAGCGCCCCGATCACCGTGGGATAGTTGATACACGCCGTCTTACCCCGCTGTGTCCACGCCCACTCCATGCCGCCCGTGGTGCTGTCATACGACCCCACGCGCCCAAGCGCCGAATCCCCATACCACTCCAAATGGAACCCCGCCGTAGCATTGTCCAGGAACTTCTGCTCCCCCGTGAGCAAATAAGCACGGGACAACGAAATGATCCACCACATCATATCATCCCAGATAAACCATTTATTCTGATTCGTCCAGTCATAATTCGCATACTGCGCCGCCCCGCCGGTATAGATATCCTCCACCAGCGAAAGATACTTCGCATCACTCGTACGCTTATACGCATTCATCGCCATATCCCAATAGATCGCCTGCGTCCAGATGGCGCCGATCCCACTCTTGTCGCTAGCCCGGTAATACAGCTTAATCGAAGGATTATACAACCACGTATTAAAGCTATTGTACGCCGAAGTGGCATTATTCGAGGTATAGGACAAGGCGGTCGTAGCCGTCGTATCCGAGCCAGACCCAGTCGTCGACGAAGAAGACGAGGGCGCGGCACTCTTCGCGCAAGCCCCCAAAAGAGCCAAAAGGATCATCCACATATATCGCATAAAAGTTTATTTCACCGTAATCTTCCTCACCAGGTTATTGCCCATGTCGAGGATATACATATCGTTGTTCTTGTCGATCGCGATCCCGGTAGGCTGATTGAACCGTGCATCGGTCCCCAGGCCACCCAGGTTACCCGTATTATCCCCAACACCCGCGATCGTCGTCACCGTCCAGTCGCCGGCAGAAAGCCGCCGCACACAATTGCTGTTATCGCCACCACCCTGTCCGGACACGTAAAGATTTCCGCCGCCATCCAACGCTATCCCCCACGGCCGCGCAAACGTGGCCGCAAGCCCGACACCGTCAACCATCCCGGCCACATGCGAGGTCCCCGCGATGGCAACCCCATTATCGAAGACATCGTTCACCGCATCATAGGTATACTTCCACACCTGCTCGTCGTCATATTGCGTGGCATAGATATTTCCGGAAGCGTCGATCGCCAACGTACATGGCAAGGAATGATTGATCACCTGCGTTATAACCCCGCCCTTCAAAGCATACACCCCATTCCCATAAAAATCGCTCCAGTACACCGCGCCGGTCTTCTTATTGACCACCACCGACGTCAGCTCATTCGTGCCATTCCCACTCCCGCTCGCATATGTCGAAACAACCCCATCCGGCGTGATCATCCGGATATGATGACCGTTACGCTCGGAGACATACAAATTCCCGTTCGCATCCAACACCGTCCCGCAAGGGTTATTGAACTCCGCCGCCGCCCCGGCGCCATCGGCATAGCCATTCGTCCCATTCCCCGCGATGGTGGAAACCGTTCCATCCGCCGCAATCTTCCGCACCCGCTGATTACCCCCATCGGCGACATAGACATTCAAGGCCGTGTCCACACACAGCTGCCCACGCACCCCATTGAAATTAAACGATGCTCCCGTACCAAGGCCGTCATTGAATCCCGCCGTCCCCGACCCCGCGAGCGTCGAGACAGAATACGAGTAAACATACTCGTAAGAGGAAGCCGAAGTCCCCGTCTTGCCATCGATGCTCACCACCACCGGACCCGACCCCGTCTTCGCCGTCACCGCCACCATGATCTCATCGCCGTCGACACCCACTACCGTCAACGGCACTCCGTTGATAGTAACCTTGACCTTCGAAGTATCACCGGTAAAATTGCTTCCCTTGATCAACAGCTCCGTACCAAAAGGTCCCGAAGCAGGACTAAAAGCAGAAACAGTAATAGGCTCCGAAGCATTGTGGCTAAATCCACCCGCGGACTTCTTACACCCGGTGCCAAACACCAGCGCCGCAACTACCAAAATATAGCTGAATTTCATAAATTAATTGGGTTTACCAACCGGTATTTTGCACCAGTTGTTTGTCGTTATTGATATCGTTAGAAGGGATCGGGAACAGATAATGCTGCTTATTGAACACCCGGGTCTCGAAAGCCACCACATTGGTGAAATCCGGCAGATCATAATCGATATTCAACCCATACATAGGACCCGCATCCGTCTGCTCGGCGATCTTCCACCGCCGGGTATCGAAATACCGGTTGTTCTCGAAGGCCAGTTCCACCCGCCGCTCTTTCTGCAACGCGATCCGCATGGCGCCCTGGTCAGCCGGCGCCGGAAGCGAGGGATCACCATACTGCGGTATCCCCGCCCGCCAGCGGATCAGGTTCAGATATTTCAGGATGTCCGGGTTGCCGGGATCGCTCTCGTTGAGACACTCGGCATAGTTCAAATACACCTCCGCCAGTCGTAACAATGGCTCGGTGCGATTATTGAAATCCCACTTGCCAAAACCCATGGCCTTGCGGGCCACATACCCCGTACGCGAATAGTCATTGGCGGTCTGGGAATGACCGCTATTGCCATGATACGTGAAATCCGTATAGATCTTTCCATTCTGTGTATTCAGCCAAAGACTATTGCTATAGGTAATATTCACATAAAAACGCGGCTCGCGATTGACCCAGGGATTATAGATCGATCTCGCCTGGTCGTCCAGCGGTGCCTGAAAGGTCGAATACCCCGAGCTCTGATAACCCGAAAGCGGATCATCGATACTCCGCCCATTCGCCGTAAAGAAGGCATCGACCATCTGTTGCGTCGGATCTATCGCGGTGCCGCCCCGGGAGTCATTGCCCCCCGGTGCCCCATTATGAAAGGGCGTCAGCGCATACTGCCACGGCCCTATGGAATTGGCCACCCGGACAAAGATCGCCTCCTTGTTCCAGTCCGTTAGGATCGCATCCTTACAGGACATATAAGGGTCCAGCACACCCCCACTCGTCTCGACGTTCAAGTCATACACCGAAGGCACGAACTCGGCAATAAAATCATGATAGGCCTGAGCCGCAACCGCCCATTTCCCAACATCGACCGTCTGGCTGATCAACTGCGTCCCATCCCTGTTCTTCATTGCCGCATAGTCGGTATTGCCGTTAAAAAGCGGGCTCGCCGCATACATCAGCGCCTGCGCCCGGATGGCCAGCGCCACCCCTTTAGTGATCCGGCCACCATCCTGATCAAGTGAACCATAAGCAACCGGCAGATCAGCCGCCGCCTTCGAAAGTTCGCTCACAACATAAGCCGTACAGCTGTCATAAGAACTCCGCGGCATCTGCAAATTGGCGTCTACAGAAACCGGCGTCTCACCGAGCAGCACCACAGGGCCATAGATACGCATCAAATAAAAATAATAGATCGCCCGCAAAGCCCGCGCCTCCGCCTTATGCTGCGCGACCTGGTCGGCAGAGATATCTTTGATGCCATCGGCCTTTTGGATAAAGACACTCGCGGCACGGATACCCTGGTAGTAATTGCTCCAATAGGCGCTGGCGATCGAAGAATTGGCATCCCAGCTGCCATTGTTGATGTTATTAGCCACCCGGTCCGGCCACGTGATCACGGCTTCATCCGAAGCACAGGTCCACACGCCGGCATTGTTGCCGCCGCCCGCATCGCGCTGGCCGTATTCATCGGGAACTTTCGAATATACATTGGCGAGGAACTGATTGGCCGTGGCCCAGGTCTCGAAGGTACCGTCGAGCGTAATGTTGTCGGCGGGTACCTGGCTTAAATATTTCTTGCAGCCGTACGAGCCCAGCAAGCCCAAAACAAGTATAAAAACAACTATCTTTTTCATATTGCAGTCACGTTAAAACTTAAGATTAATACCGGCAGTGATCGTCCGCACATTCGGATACGTATTCCCGTTCGTAGTATTCAGCTCCGGATCCCAAAGCTTGAATTTCGAAAACGTAAGCAGGTTGAAGCCCTGGATATAGATCGCGGCATTCTTGACCCCCGCCCTGTGTAAAATCGTCGTGGGAAGATTATAAGAGAGCTGCGCACTCTTCAGCCGCACAAAACTGATATCCTTTATCCACCAGCTGCTGGTCTGGTAGTTGTTGAAATTGGCAGCAGCACCATAGGCCAGCCGCGGATAGAAGGCATGCTGGTTTGGATTCGCAACCGTCCACCGGTTCGAAGCCTCCGAAAACAGGTTGCTCTGCTCGGCCGTAAAAGGACTCACGGCGTCGCCGGAAACATACCGGTCGCAATTAGCCACACCCTGGAAGAACACTGTCAGATTGAAACCCGCAAATCCCGCATTGAAACCCAGACCATATACCGTGCTCGGCACATCGCCCCTGCCGATATACGCCACATCATGATAATCGATCTTCCCGTCGCCGTTGAGGTCCTTATATTTGATATCCCCCGGCAGGATATTCGACTTGTCGCCCCCTGGGACAGGACGATTGTCGATATCTTTTTGATCGGTGAACAGCCCATCCGCTATATAACCGTACTCGGCAAGGATATTATGACCGGTATGGTTCATCCACGGATAATCCTGAACAGGCATGTCATTGGCCACCAGCACGTCTTTATTATACGTGATCGTACCACGAACACCCACGTCTACGCGGCCAAATCGATGGTTATACTCCAGCGTCGCATCGATCCCCTTGTTGTCCACGACACCGAGGTTGCCATATTGCTGCTGCGTCAACCCCATAAAATCGACATTGGACGCCCGGGCGAGGAAGATACCCTTTCGGTGTTCCTTAAAAAGATCCACGATCAGCGAAAGACTATTATGCAGCGTCTTCACCTCCAGACCCAGGTCCTGTTTCTGCGAGGTCGCCCACTTGACATCCGACCCATAACGGGAGATCGAGATCCCCGTCACGCCATTGAAATTGCCATAGGAATAGCCGTTGTCGCTGGGGTTCATCTTGTCGAGATACAGGAACCGCAAGGTCGGATCGCTCACACTGCCCTGCCCCACGATACCATTCGAATACCTGACTTTTAAAAAGTTCACCACATTCTTCACAGCCCCAAAGAAATGTTCATTGGAGATCACCCAGCCGATGCCACCCGCCGGGAACAAACCGTAGCGGTTAGCCGGCGAGAACAGTTCGGTTCCATTATAGCCCAGGTTGCCCTCGACAAAATAGCGGTCGTCATAAGAATACGTCACCCGGCCGGCGACGCCGATATACCGCTCGGGGATACTGGTCATATAATCGCCAAAGGCGTTGTTCTTACTGCTGGCATAAGCCAGCGCAAGCGCCGAAAGATGATGACGGTCAAAACTCCGGTCGTAGTTCACGGCCCCTTCCGTGTAGAAAAGCCGTGTGCCGCTGTTGTTGTTGCTATAACCCAGGTACGGCGTCGGTGAGACATAGGTCTTCACCAGGTTAAGACTCCCATCGGGATTGTGCGGATCGTTAGTATTCACGAACCAGGTATCTTCCCGCTTGCCACGATTGGTGTTCTGTTCATTGTGGCTATCGAAGGCGGCCATCGCCGTCACGCTGAGCCCTTTGGTGACAAAAGGCAGGTCTTGCGTAAGCCGCACATTGCTGTTGATCTCGTTGACGGCTGTCGTTTGGAAGCCGCGTGTCGTCAGATCGGCGTAAGGGTTACGGAAGCCGCCATTGGGCGAGATCCCCGGGACGAACCCGCCGGGATACATCACGGGATAGCTCACCGGAGCGGCGTCCATCGCGCTCTGAAAGATATCCTGCGTGTTCAGCGCGGGCCCGTTGAGGTTAGAGAAATAACCTTTCAGGTTCACGTCCAGCTTGGTGGTTCCGGTGAGCTTCAGGTTGGCATTGGTGGTAAAATTGTACCGGCGGTATTTCAGGGAGGAATTATATTGTTCGAGGTCATCGGTCTTCAGGAAGCTGCCTTCTTCGTAATACGATAAAGACACATAATACTGGGCGTTCTGAACGCCGCCGCTGGCATTGACATTCGCCCGGCGGATCGACCCCGTTTTGTTGAGCACGGCGTTTAGCCAGTCCACATTGGGATACACCAGCGGATCGAGACCCGAGGCCGTCTTGTCGATATAGTCCTGCGAATACATCGGTGCCTGGTTGCGGGTCGTGAGCGCCTCGTTGGCCAGGTTCATATAGCTGATGCCATCGAGCATCTTGGGCATTTTGGTGAAGGAATTCACCCCTTGGTTGTAATCGACGAATACCTGCGGCTTGCCGATCTTTCCGCTCTTGGTCTTTACCAGGATCACTCCGTTCGCCCCGCGAACGCCATAGACCGCCGTACCGGACGCATCCTTAAGGATCGTGAAAGACTCCACATCCTCGGGATCGATATTGTTGAAATCGCGCTCGACGCCATCCACGAGGATCAGCGGATTGGCGCTATTCCCCGCACCGAAGGTCGATATACCCCGGATCCAGATATCCGCAGAACTCTTCCCCGGTTCACCGGTACGCTCCACGCCGATGACCCCGGAGATGCGGCCCGCCAGCATCGACGAAAGATCGGCCGTAGGCTGCTTCAGCTCGTCGACATTCAGCGTCGATTGCGCACCCACCAGCGAGATCTTCCGCTGTTTCCCAAAGGCCACCACCGCGACCTCCTCGAGATCTTTACTCTGACCCGGCCGCATCCGCACGTTGAGCGTCGTCCTGTCCCCAACCGGCAGCTCCTGGGTGCCAAAGCCTATATAGCTAAAGACGAGCACCGCACTGTCGCTGCTGGCGATGATCTCGTAATGCCCGTTGACATCGGTGGAGGTCATGGTCACGGTGCCCCGGATACCCACGGATACGCCGCTGATGGGCTTGTTATTGTCATCGATCACCGTACCCGAGATAATAGAGTCCCGGCGCAGGGCAGGCATATCCGTCTTCCGGACCTGCATCTTTCTGCTGATCACGATCACCTTATGGACCTCCTCGAAGCCCAGCGATTTATCCTGCAGCAAAAGTTTAAGGACTCTCTCCAGCGGTTCCCTGGTGAACGTGTACGTACCCACATGATAGGAGCTCAGGAGCTGTTTGTCATACGCAAAAGGGACCCGCGTCACCTTGCGCAGCTCGCGGATAGCGGACTCGAGCGTACCGCTTTTGATGGTAGCCGTGACCGTGATGGTCTCCAGCTGCTGGCCTTCTCCCGCGCGGGCAACCCCCATCGTTAGAAGGAAAATAATGGCAAGCGTTGTTCTCATTGTTAGTTTGGTGTTATTGGTATAGGAAGATTTTGTTGTCCTGTTTTTTGATTTTAAGGTGATGGATAGCTGCGAGTACCTGGATGGCCTCATCAGCCTTCATGGACCGCAACAGTTCGGTGGTATACTTCGTATGTCTTACGGCATCCTGGGTGGTGGTGACGACGACGCCGAAATTCTTCTGCATCAGCACCGCCATCTCGGCAAAAGATATATCGTTGAAGAGCACGCGGCCGTCCTGCCAGGCGGTCATCGACTCCTCCAGCGGGATCGTTCGATACATCCTGGTAGCCCTGTCATACGTCAGCTCCTCGTTCTTCGAGAGGACGGCTATCGTGCCGGTTCCGGCAACCTTGACCCGGCCGGTTACAACACCCACATTCATGTCATGAAAACCCGCGTAAGCGGAAATAGCGAAAGAAGTTCCGAGAACCGTAGTGGTGAGGTCCCCGCTGTGCACGACAAAAGGATGTGCGTCATCTTTGACGACATCGAAGAACACCCGGCCATCGGCGAGCTCGACATTTCTGTCCCCTGAACCGTCGTTTTGTACCCGGATGGTCGTAGCCGCATCCAGGGTCAGGACCGAGCCGTCTTCCAATGTTATCTTCTTGCTTTCGCCGATGCCTGTAGTAATGGTGGCATATTGCGGCGTACGTGTAGTATGGAACCAAAGATAAGCACTCCCGGCCGCCGCAAGGAGAACGACAGCCGCTGCGACGCGTGTCCAGCCAGGCAGGCGCCTGATCTTCGAAGGTTCGGCCCCGGCCCGTTCGGCCGTCGCGCGTTCGCCCCTTGTCATCGGCACGATCTTCGCCCAGATCTCATTACCGGTAACCTCCGCCTCCTCGGGCGAAAGGTCCACCGGCCTCGAGTCAAAAGATCGATACCAATGATCAACCCTGGTGTTATCTATAGAGCTAGAACGGCCAAGCAGGTATCTCTCAAGCAGTTTTCTGATGTCAGTGTTTTTCAAAAGCAGCCTCGTTTTCTATTCCTATCTGCAAAAAAGCAGTTTGGTACCAGGGTCGTGAAAAATATTTTTTGGGCCCCGTTTCCGCGGACCCCAACTAAATTTTAGCAAAAATAAAGGACCAGAAAAACCACAAACGCCCAATCGCCGTTATCGCTGGACCTTATGGACGCACGGAGCCGCCGTAACGCCTCCGTAAGCTGATTTTTTATCGTCTGTTCACTAAGATTCAGCCGCCGCGCAATATCGGCAATAGAAAGCTCCTCCTCCCGCGAGAGCCGGAAGATCTCCTGCATCCGCGGCGGCAGCTGCCGGATCTCGCTTTCAATGAATTCGCTGAATTCCTTTGCCTCGAGCAGGTCACTCGCAGCAGCAGCACCAGCCACCGCCGGCAGCTCAAAAACATCCGTATTAGGTATCTCCGCCGCACCATAAGCATAGTGACTAATGACCCGGTACTTGACCGCTGTAAAAAGATAGCGCCCGATCTCCCCGTCTTCGAACGTGAATACATCGTTTCGCCGCCGCCACAACGTCGTCATGACCTCCTGTACGATGTCCTTGGCCTCGCTTTTGTCCACCCGTTGACAGGCCTTGACATAAAGCCGCTGCCAGTAGCGGTCATACAGCAACTTGAACGCGGCGGCATCTCCCTGGCGGATCGCTTGTAGGAGCATGGCATCGCTGTGGTGTTGCATCCGCCGAAATTATAAAAAAACCCCGGCTTCAGCCAGGGTTCGTTTTAATATCCCGGATTCTGCTTTAACTGTGGACTCAAATTCAAGGTATTAACCCCAAGCGGAAAGATATTCGTATGATCGTCACCATCCGGCTGCTTGTCCCACCACGTCCCAGTACTAAACACGCCCCAGCGGATCATATCGGTCCGGCGACGCCCCTCGCCAAGGAATTCCCTGCCCCACTCGTCGAGCATCTCCTGGTCGGTGAGCTGACTCCCGTCAGCCGTATACAAGCTAGGCGACCCGGCCGGATAATTCCGTGCCCTCACGGCATTCAAAAGCGCAGCCGCCCCCGCCTTATCCCCCGCCCTGTACTTGCATTCGGCCAGATCATAGTAGATCTCGGTCAGCCGGATCTCGGCATACGACGAAGTAATACGGTTGGGATCATCGGTGGGATAGTAAGGGTATTTGACCAAATTCACCCCCGACGCATAGTCGGCATGGTTCATATCGGACTCCTTGTCGGCAAGCGGCGTACCCGGCGGCGTATTCAGGAACCAGCCCACCTGGTCGCGGATAAACAGCACATAATTCGTGGCCTTTCCATCCCGAACAGTGTCCTGCACCCCATTCGCATTGATATAAGGCAGATAGCCATAAAGGAACATGCCCTGCCGTTTACTGTTGCCAAGATTCTTATACACCTGCAACCGGTAGTCGTCGGGATAATGCCGGAATTTGATAAAGGGCTTTCCCAACGCATACGGATACTCGACGCTGTCGACATCGCGGCCCGGCTGTAAGGCAAACTCCGGATTGGCATTTCCAAAGTCGGAGAACCCCAGATAGCTCGGCGCCCGGTAGGTCATACACCAGAAATACATATTGGACCCGTATTGCCAGTGGGTAAGGTTGAGCGTCGAAGGGAAACCAAAGATCACCTCGGTACCCGGCGCACTGTTAGTATAGTCGAACGGCGCGTCCCAGCGGGTAGCCAGCGAATAGCTCCCATATTTCCCCGCGATGATATCCGTACAAATGGAATCACAAGACGCATATCGATCCACGCCCGTCCACACCTTCGAATTCAGATACAGCCGGGCAAGCAATGCAGCCGCACCCGCCTGTGTCCACCGGCCCGAGGCATTGGCGCCAAGCGAGGTATTGGTGGGCAGATCAGGCAACGCCGCCTTGAGCTCCGACTCGATCCAGTCAAAAGCCTCCTGCGGCGACACCTGTGGCCCGCTTTGTGTAGAATCCTTTACCTCTTTCACGAGCACGATATTGCGATAGAAATCCAGCGCCCGGATATGGAACCAGGCCCGCATCGTCCGCAGCTCGGCCTTGAAATCCGCCAGCTCCGCCGGCGAGACATCCAGCTTCTCCGGATCGCTAATGGACTCCATATCCTGGAGCGAGTTCGTCGCCAGCGATGCCCCCTGATAGAACGCCGTCCATGCCCCATCGCAAAAGCCATCGGTAGGCACCCAGGTATGATAATGCATGCGCTGGAAATAGCCCCCGTTCTGCCAGTCGCCCTGCCGGTTCGGTGTCATCAGCTCGTCGGTAGGATCTTCCTCCGCTGCAAAGACGTCGTTGCCCTGAATGCTCCAGTAGCCATGTTCAAAGGAGCGGATAAAATCCTGGATCACGGCCTGCCGGCTGGTGAGGAACTGATTGGCAGTGATCGTACTATAGGGAACCTCGTTTAGTTTGGTGCAGGAGGCCGCCATAAGCACCACGAGAAAAAGAAAACTATATTGACGCATCGTTAGCTATTTTTAAATTAAAATTGTACCTGTACCCCCAGCAGCAACTGCAATGCGGAAGGGTAGTAATTCAGCGCGAGGTTGTGGTTGACATCCAACGTACCCGCAGCACCCGGCCACAGTCCATTCACCGGTACAGCGTCGGGATCGCCACCTTTGTACTTTGTAAACGCATGCAGGTTCCTGCCCGTCGCATAGACGCGGACGGAATGCAGATATTTTGAATCGAACTTCTGTGTAAACCCTATCGAGACATTGTCGATCTTTACAAAATTGCCGTTCTCGAGGAAATAGTCGGATAGGATCGCCGCCGTCTTGGGATTCGTCAGCTTCGAATACTTGCCGCCGTCGTAGGCCGTCGTGAGCAGGTTCACATTGGTCTGCTGGGCCGGTGTACCCAGATAGAAAGCATAGCTATCGAAGATCTTATAACCAAACTGTCCGCGCAAAAAGACGCCGAGATCCCATTTGCCATAGGTGAAGCTATTGCCCAGGCTGGCCATGAATTTGGGCAAGCCGTTGCCGGCAAACCTCCGGTCCGCATTCGATGCCGCGGTAGCCGATATCACCTGGTTCTTCTGGTCATAAACGAGCAGGCCGCCCGTGTTGTCGACACCCGCGGACTTGAGGATGTAAAAGCTACCCACCCTTTTCCCTTCCTCGAGCCGTTCCAGGTTACCCGGGCTGCCGGGAGCCGGCATCCCTATCCCGTCCTGGTAGGTGCCACCATTATACAACTGGTTCGAAAACGAAACGAAATCGTTGTTATTCGTATTCGCCGCGAGCATCACGTTATAGGAGAACCGTTTGTTGCGGACCACATAGGCATTCAACTGTACCTCGATGCCCGAATTCTTCATGGTGCCCACGTTCACATATGTCGTGGTCTGAAGATTCGGCGGCACGGGGACACTGTAGCTACCCAGCAGATCCTGGTTCTTCCGGGTGTAATAGTTCACGCTTCCCGAAATTCGGTTGCCAAACAGCGCAAAATCCACGCCCACGTTATAGTTGATCGCCTTCTCCCAGCGCAGGTAGGGGTTGACGTTCTGCGAAGGCCCGAAGTCCTGATAGGTAACTCCATCGAACGGATAATAACCATAGCCGCCATAGGTCAGCAGGCTCTGGTAGCTGGAAAAATCCTGGTTGCCGGTGACGCCATAGTCCGCTCGGAGCTTGAGTGTGTTCAGCCAACCCGTGGTCCCATACATAAATTTCTCGTCGGAAAGAAGCCAGCCCACGCTGAGGGCCGGGAAATTGCCCCATTTGTTGTCGGCGCCGAACTTCGTCGACCCCTCATGCCGCAAACTGGCGGTGAGGAAATAGCGTTTATCAAAATCATAGGTTAGCCGCCCAAAGAACGCCGCGAGGGCACTGCTGTTTTGCGTGGAGCTCATCCCTGTGACCCCATCCTGCTGATCATAGGACCCCGAGCCGAGATCGTTATAGGTCAATGCATCGAAGGGGATACCCTGGTTATTGGCATCGAACTCCTGGTAGTTAAAATACTGGTACGAATAGCCGCCCAGCAACCGCAGCGAATGCTTCTTGACGTAAAGCGAATAGTTACCGGTCCATTCCAGGCTGGTCTGTGTATTCTCGTCCTGCTCCTGGCTGGCGGTATTTCTACCCGTCCCGCCGTTGATCAGCAGTACGGAGGTTAGGGTGGACGGGGTGAACTGCTGTTCTTTGTTGGACCTGCTAATCTCACCAATCGTCAGTACGGTATTCAGGTTGGGCAGGATGTTCAGCTTAAAGGTGCCATTGAGATCGAGTTCTTTGATCTGTTCGTAGTTGGTGATCACCTTGGCATCTTCAACGGGGTTACCCGCGAAAAGACCGCCGTTTATATAGCTGTAGTTCCCCAGGCTGTCATTTATGGGGAGGGTGGGGTTCAATGTCAGTGCCCAATTGAAGTTCGAATAGTCGGCTACGTTACTCATCATATAGCGTGGCGCCACCGTGACGCCGGCCGAGAACAATCCGTTGGCCGCGGTATGATTCAAATTCAATCGCGCGCCGTACTCCTTCTTATTGGACCGGATGTCCAGACCATCGGCAAAGCGATAGTCGATCGTGGCAAGATAGTTATCATGCGTATTTCCACCGGAGAACTGCAAGGTGTGTTTCTGTGCGAAGTCGGGCCGGCGGGTTACCGACCTGAGCCAATTCGTCCTTGCACCTGCGTCTGTGCCCCGGCTGTGTGCCAAAAACTCCTGCGGCGAAAGCACCTTGAGCTGTTCGGTGGCAAAATCATTCGCGCCATAGACATCGTAGAGCGTCTTCGACTGCGAAGTGCCGGTTTTGGTGGTGATCAGTACGACGCCGTTGCTGCCGCGGGTGCCATAGATGGCGGAGGCCGCGCCGCCTTTGAGGACGTCTATGGATTCGATATCGTTTTGGTTGAGGTTGTCGATATTGCCGCCTGGGACCCCGTTGATCACATAAAGCGGCCCCAGTCCCGCGTTGCGCGACGACACGCCCCTCAGTTGCAGCGAGGTCGTGGAATTGGGGTCGGCGGCGGAATTATTCTGCACCGTGAGCCCCGCCACCTTACCCTGGATCGACATCATCGGGTCGTTGTTGGCGCCGGTGAGCAGGTCTTTTGAGGAGATGTGGGTGATGGCGCTCGACACCTCCCTTTCCGCGATCGAGCCATAGCCGATGCTGACTACGACCTCCTGTTCGCTTTTTGGGTTGGGGATCATCGTCACCGCGACATCGGCCCTTCCTTTCACCGCAACCTCCTGGTTCATATAACCTACGTGCGAGATCACCAATACCGCGTTGCCGCCGGCGCTGATGCGGAAAACGCCGTTGCTATCGGCCACGGAGACGAGCCGTGTATTCTTTAGTTGTATCGACGCCCCGCTCAGCGGCTGGCCGTCCGGGCCCGTGACCTTGCCGGTGATGTCGTGGGTACCCCGCGGCGCCGTGGTGTCGGTGGCGGGTGGCGGGCGCCTGGTGACGAACACCGTTTTGTCTTCGATATAGTAGTCGAGGGGTTCGCGCGCGAAGCACTGGTGGATGGCCTCGAGCACCGGCGCGTTCTTTAATTGCAGCGTAATGGGGACGGCGTCTTTGAGGACTTCCGCTTTGTAGAAGAACTGGTAGCCCGTTTGGTTCTCGATCTTCGCGAAGACGTCGCGGAGTGGTGAGTTGGCTGCGGAGAGCGTTACACTTTGCGAGAGTGCCCTTCCGTTGGCATCGAGCAGCACCATGGTGGTGAAGACAAAGGTCAG
>JAICXX010000101.1 GCA_025934485.1 Chitinophagaceae bacterium | reverse complement strand
GCCGCCTCGTCGGCCGATGCCAGCCAAACCTGTGTTTCCGGCCCCTGTGCCAGGTCGTCCGGTGCATGCGGCCCGCCCATCTTCGTGGCTACCCAACCGGGAGTGACCACATTGCTCCAAACACCGGGCCAGTGCCGGGCTACGGCAAATGCTAGCAGGATATCGTGGAACTTCGTATCGGCATAGGCCTGTGGCCCGCTCCATCGCCTTTTTTCCCATAGCAGGTCATCCAGGCTTGCATCCGCCTGCTGGTTCATGCCGGAGGAAGTATAGACCAGCCGCTTCGGCTTCCTGACCAAGCAGGTCAGCAAGTAGGGCGCGAGGCTGTTCACCTGGAACACATGCGGCAGCCCATCCCTGGTTTTCTCATAACGTTCCTGGGAGCCCACCGCGGCATTGTGGATGATGCTGTCGAAATCGCCATAGTCGTTCACGGCTTTGGCTAAAGCCTTTGTTTCGTCGATGCTCGCCAGATCACCCGTTACTACCCCCAGGGTTTTCGGCAGCTTTTGCCGGACCGCTTCGGCCTTTTGCGCATTACGGGCATGCAACAACACCTGGTGACCTTTTTCGATGAGCCGCTCCGCGGCCATAAATCCAATTCCGTCCGTGGACCCGGTGATAAAGATCTTCTTCATAATTAAAGGTATTCGAATTTATGGAATGTTCGCGTACCGGTGTCTTGATGACAGAAACTACACAACCATAAATGCTATTCTTATGCCGAGAGCCAAGATCTCCCGCAAGAGCACCGTTGTCGATATGACGGCGATGTGCGACGTGGCCTTCTTGTTACTGTCCTTCTTTATCCTGGTGGCGAGACCCAAGCCGCCCGGAGCGCTCAATGTAATAACCCCCACTTCCGTGTCTTCTAATCACATGTCGGAGAAGAACGTCGTGCTGATCACGATCGACAAGGATGCAAAGGTCTATTTGAGCGTATCGGAAGCAAACGTCAGCGAGAAAAAGGCGATCATCGACGCTATCAACATCTCGAAAGGTTTGCATCTCACGGATGCCGAGATGAAGAATTTCTATGCTAACCCCACGGCCTATATCGGGGTGCCGTTCGCTTATCTGAAGCCGTTATTGGACAAGGATGCGGAGCAGCTCAAGGCTGTGAATATGCAGGGTATCCCCTGTAAGGATAGCACGGATAACGAGCTCGTGGATTGGATGGGTGCGGCTGTCTCCGCCTTCCAGGGAGGGCACATGAATCTGATGGTGAAAGGCGATGAGGCCTCGAAATATCCCGCCTTTCAGGGTGTGATCATCGCCTTGAAGAAGAACGAACAATTCAAATTCCAGCTGGTCACCGATCCGGTTCAGCCGCCGCCGGGGACCCAGTTGGCCCGGGAGCGGGGGATCTAGGCACTGGCACGGAGGCGCGGGCGCGGGAGGCTCGTTGGGCTCGGGGCTTGGCGGGGGCTCGGCCTCGCGGTGGGCTCGGTGGTGGGCTCGGACGTCATCCTAAAGGTAGCGCTGTAAAACGCTCTGCAGGTCTTCGAGTTTGAACGGTTTTGCCACATAATCGTTCATCCCAGCATTCAAACATTTCTCTTTGTCTTCGGGCAGCGCATCCGCGGTGAGGGCGATGATGGGGACGTGGCGTTTTTCATCGGGCAGGCTCCGGATCATCCGGGTCGCCGTATAGCCGTCGACCTCGGGCATGTTAACGTCCATAAAGATCAACGAGACGGCATTTTCGGCGAGGCTAACGATCGCCTCGCGGCCGTTAGCCGCCTGGATTACAGCCAAACCCATTCTCGTCAGGACCTCGGTGATGAGAAGCATATTGATGGGCTCGTCTTCCACTACCAGGACGCTTCCTGTCATGCTGAGATCGGGCAGCTTACGGTCTTCACCAGCCATTCCATCGCTCTTCCTGAAGATATTGCCGAGCAGCGCCTCGAGCTCGTGCAGCTTCACCGGTTTGGAAAGGAATTTATTGATGCCGATGCGTTCGGCTTCGTGCTGATATACTGTTTTTTCCAGCGAGCTCAGCATGAGGATAAAAGGCTCTTCCTCACCATGGATCGCCTCCTTTAGTTTTTTCACGAGGCTGATACCATCCATCAGGGGCATCTGGTGGTCGGTGATGATCAGGTCGAACGGCTTGCCGTTATCGATGGCGCGTGTCACCTCGGTGAGCGCCTCGTATCCGTTGAGCGCTAACGTACAAGGGATGTTGAGATGACCGAAGATGCGTTCCATGAGATGGCAGTTCGTATAGTTGTCATCGACGACCAACACCTTGCGTAGCGGCGGCCGTTCCGAAAATGTTATGGAAGGGGTATCGCTGGCCACGGGTAGCTGCAATCGCAGGCTGAACGTACTGCCCTTTCCGACCTCGCTGGTAGCATGAAGATGACCGCCCATTATCGTTGCGAGTCGTTTGGAGATCGACAGGCCAAGGCCTGTACCACCGTATTTTCGGGTCGTCGAACTATCTGCCTGGGTAAAGCTTTCGAAGATCGGTTCCAGTTTTTCGGCGGGAATCCCTATGCCGGTATCGCTGATGGCGATGTCGACTTCCGCGACGCTTTCGGTCACCGTTTTGTGATAGCTTACCAGCACGCTAACTTCGCCTTTCTCCGTAAATTTTATGCCGTTGCCGAGCAGGTTTATCAGGATCTGCCTGATCCTAAGCTCGTCGCCAAGGAATAGGGAGGGTAGGCTCCGGTCGATATCGCAGATCAGCTCCAGTTTCTTCTCTTCCGCCTTTATCGACATCATGTCTACGGCCTCTTCCAGGAGCTGGAAGAGGCTAAAGGGTGCTTCCTCCAGGGTGAGCTTGCCAGCTTCGATCTTGGAGAAATCGAGGATATCGTTGATTATGTTCAGCAGGTTATAGGCGCCTTTGCGGACATTCTTCAGGTACTCTCGCTGCGTTTTTTGCATTTCTGTGGTCAGCACGAGATCGGTGAAGCCGATAATGGCATTCATGGGAGTCCGGAGCTCATGGCTCATATTGGCCAGGAAGTCGCTTTTAGCTACACTTGCGGCTTCCGCTTTGTCCTTCGCGACAACCAATTCCTGCTCCATGTGCATCCGCTGGATGGCCGAGCCCAGCGACGCGGCAAAACCTTTGAGTACGGTGAACTCGGTGAGGTTCCAAATGCGCTCTCCCCTATAGTCATCGAGGCTCATGAATCCCCAAAATCCTTCACCGGCGAATATCGGAATGGCGGCGAGGGATTTGATGGTGTAGATCTCGCCGGTACTCAGGATCTGCATCGCTGCGTTTACCGCTTCAACGTTTTGGAAGTCTTTGTGCTGAGATTGGGTATCACCTTCACCGGTTGCCCATCGCACGAGCTGGTCGGCATGCCATAAATTCGTTGCCGGGTCGAATTCGACCTTATAGACATTTATCGCATCTACGGCTATCTTTTGCCCCAGGAGCCGGATCGCCTGCCCGATGGCCATGTCGAAATCGATATTGGAAACAAGTGCATGGGTGGCCGATCCCACGGCCTCGAGGGTCTGGTCCTTCTTGTGAAGATCGAGTGTGGCCTCATTGAGTTCCTCCTCGCTGGCCCGCAGGTTGTCCCGCATCGCGATCAACGCGATCCCGAGCGTATCCATCTCGCTCAGTGGCTGGAATTTGGCGGCGAAGTTCCTGGAGCCGATATCGTGGGCAAATTCCGCGGTAGCCCGCAGGTTGCTGCAAAGATTATTGATGCTATCTATCATCGTGCCGATCTCGTCCTGTTTTCGCGGTGTTTCTATGGGCCGGATGACACCGCGGCCGAGATCGTTGATGATGGCCCGCATCCGATGAATAGGGTGGATGATGAGCCGGCTCATGTATAAGGAAAAGAAAAATCCGGCGAAAACGATTATGAACACCAGTACGACGATCTCGGTGCGGAGCATCATCGAGTCATGCACCCGTTTGTGGTTCTCCTCCTGATCGGCCAATTTTATAGACGCGTTGAGGCCGTTCAGGCTATGGAGGAGTGCGGCCGATATAGGCAGCACTTCGCTATCGACGAGGTGCTCGGCCTCGCGTTTGGATACCGGATCGTCGTAGTCGTGAAAGCTTTTGAGCATTTCCATGATCCGCCGGTCGACAGCCAGCAAATATTCGAATCCACCGATGATATGGCCCAGGCTATCCGTCCAGCGGGTGTTGTTCCATTGTCCTCTGTAAAAATTGAGCTTTTCTTTCAGTTCCGAGTACTGCTTGTCTTCGATAAACATAAGCGACTGTTTGTCGGCGTTATTGTAGCGAAGAAAAACCCAGTTAGTACTATACATCTTGGATTCCACCAGCACCAGTGTCAGGCTGTCCAGCGCATCGCTCGAGGGCATGAGGATCTCTACGGTATGTTGGGCCAGGCGCTTATTTTTATTCAGCGTGAGGATCGTGGCGACGCCATTGAGGATGAAAAGGACTACGAGGACGGAAAAACTTAAGAAAATCTTTGATTTGATCGTCATGATATTGGAAAAGCTCTCCCTTAACGATCCCCTTACGTGGTTATTGTCGATTTACGATTTGATCATAATGGTGTGGGGCGGAGCCCGATACGCGGCGCACCTGCATCGCATTCCTGATCATTTTTGGGGGGCATGTGGATTCTTTTCCCCCTGGTTGATTGGCTGCTATAGGGATAACATGTTGGAAATCAGATCATGTAACATTGCAATTACTGGCAAACCGTTTGCATTTCTTTCTTTTAAGATGCAAATTCAACCCCATAAAACTGAATACATGGTACCCTTGAAACGGTATGTTCTCCTCGGCGAAGACGACGAGGATGACGTGGCGTTCTTTAAAGAAGCCTTTACCTCCCGCTACCCGCATGTCGATATCCTCCACTTCGACAATGGCCGTGAATTGTTTGATTTTTTGACGTCTTGCTCATCCGATTCTCTTCCGGATTTCTTGTTGCTGGATAATCTGATGCCGATGATGTCGGCCGTGGATATCCTCAGGGCGCTTGAAAAGCAATGCAGGTTCGAAAAAATGGTGAAAGCGGTATGGAGCACACTGGCCCTGCCACAGGATCAGGAGCAGTTCACCGAGCTGGGCTGCAGCTATTATTTCGACAAGCCCGTGGCCAAAAAAGACTGGTATTCCCTCGCCAGCGCCGTCGGCTTCCACTTTGAGCTCACGGCTACCGGGTCGTAACACTCGAGCAGTTATCTATCTTGTTCGGCTGTCCCATCTCCGAAGTGCCAGGCGCTTTGCAGTCTTCTTAGTCGATACGCCCGCGTGGTTTGTATATGCTGAGCAGTGTAGCGATCACTAGTGCGGCCAACGCGACTGCGGAAGCGATCACAAGCTGCAGGCGATCCTGGTATAACTCCCGAAAATTAAAGTTGGCGCTCATAGCTGCACCCGCAACCCTGCGGATGATGCCTGTATGTACCAGCAGGACCGGCAGGGATATGCTGCTGATCAGCAGCTTGAAGACGATCCAGTAATGCCGGAATAGCCCCCAGGGGGTAAAAAGCGATAGCAGCAAGCCGGAGACCAATGAAACCAGGGCCAGCGGAACGATGATCCACCAGGTAATGGGAACCATGGCGATATAGGCCGCTCGGATCGTCAGTGGATGGGGACTGTTCAGGCCTGTGACGGCGAGGGCGAGGAAGGCGGCGCCGGCGCCGGTCCAGCCCACGGAGCCGAGAACATGTATCAGCAGGACGAGCTTGCGAAGCGGCGGGTTAAGCATCATAAATGATGGTGATGAAAGCGGTGGCCGCTGAGATGGTACAGGAGAAAGCCGATGATCAGGATAAGCGCGCTCAACCCGGATATTTTCACCCACACGGGCATTTTCGAGGTGTTCATGACGATGATTTTTTCTTCGCCGGTAAAGATGCGAAGGATGGCTCACGGGCATTTGACAAAACCGGGGAATTTTGGCGGGCCTAGTGCGCCGGCCTTATAGGAATATGGATATGCCGCCGAAGTTCGGGGTAGGGATATTTCGCAGGGCTTTGATCAAAGGTTTCGAAACCGGCTATACCGGAGATCTTGTAACCGCTCGCGGGCAGCCATCGGCGATAGAAATAGTGGGCGGCTTTATTGGTCGTGCGAAGGTCACCGGTGACGGTAAAGCGGGCGTAGGTGCCGGCTGCGATGGTTGTCGATGGATAGGAGGTGTCGGCCAGTTGATCGGCATATCGCATTAAGAATGTCCGATACGTGTTACGAAGATGTGGAGTAAGGATGCCAATGAAAACGGTGGATTTGTCGCCGGAAAACTTGTTTAGGGCTTCAAAGGCTTTCGTGATCTTCTCCGGTGCGTCAAAAGGCGCAGGAACATATATTCCCCGGATGGCCGACTGGCGGACGATGCTGATCTCGGGCAGCGAGGCGGGCTTGACTGTGGCGGATGGCTCGGGGGACGTTGGCTTGGCTGCCGCGGGCTCAGGGGACATACCGGATGAGTGATGCAGCAACCGCATTTGTCGGGCATGTGGCAAACGACGTATCTCCCCGGGTGAGTAGTGGAAGTAGGTCTTCATGGCGCGGGAAAACACGGAGCGGCTGGTGAACCCGCGGTCCAGTGCGATAGCGGCGACGGGCTGTGTGGGATGGATGATCAAATAATGAAAGGCCGTTTCAAGCCGGAGGTGCACGCTGTATTGTTTGGGTGTCTCACCGGTAAATTGTTTGAAGAGCTTTGGCAGATGTTCGGGGGAATAATGCGCTATCTGTCCCAGGGTCCGGGGGGACGGGTCCTGGTCGGGATGAGTGAAGATATGATCGACGACGCGCAAGATGCGTTGTTCCTGGTCGTTGGTCGTGGTACTTTTTGACATCGCGTTTGAAGGTACGTCGTTTTCGCGGGGTGATAGCAAGCAAAAAAATCTTACCCTATATAGTCTATAGTATAGTGATCTCGCTTGTCCGTAGGTTGACCTTTGCTTTGAAAACCGGACGAAATATGTTGCAGACGATCTCCTGGAAAGAATTTTTGGTGGCCGTGGGGCTGGGGTTGGCGGTGTATTATGGATGGTGGTTTATCCGCTATTATCCCGGGCTGCGGAAACGTGGAGATCGCGGGGCTGATCGGCCGAGGGACGGATAGTATTGGCTCCATTCCGGCGGACCCTGGGGATCGCTGTGAGCGAGACGGGAAAACCCCGAGGGTCGGGAATGGGGCCACTTTTTGGTCATTTCGCTTTTTGTACCATTTAAAATCTTCAAAAATGGAAGTGTGTGAAAAAAGAATGGTGCGCGCCCAAGGGAAGCGGGTGCGCAGAAGGAAGCTTGTGCCGGAACTATGTTTTGTGGCAGCGTTATTGGCTTCGCTATGGGCGCGGGCGCAGGATGGCGACGCGGGCATCAACCAGGCCAACACGATGATCCGCGACTATTTCAACACCGGGGTCAATTTGCTCTATGCGATCGGCGGGGTTCTGGGGCTGATCGGAGCAGTCAAAGTCTTCCGGAGCATGTCGGAAGGTGACCGTGATACCACACGGATAGCCGCCAGCTGGTTCGGGAGCTGTATTTTTTTGGTGGTGGTAGCCACTTTACTCAGAAGCTTCTTCGGGTTATGAGAACGGGTGTCTATACCATCAACAAAGGCGTGAACCGGCCGCTGGAGTTCAAGGGGTTGAAGGCGCAGTATATCTGGTGGCTGGGGGGTGGCATCGCGGGTATGTTGCTGCTATTTGCCATCCTGTACATCGGCGGAGTGAATCCTTTTGTTTGCCTGGGGACTGTGGGCGTGGCGGGGCTCGGATTATTCCGGCGCGTGTACCACATGAGCCGAACCTACGGTCAATACGGACTGATGAAAAAACGGGCGGCGCGGCTGGTGCCCCGGCGAATTACCATTCGGACGAGAAAAACCTTTGCTTTATGGAAAGAGAATTAAGCGAGCTGCTGCCGGTGTATGGCGTCGAGGGCGGCTGTATCCTCTCCAAGCGAGGCGATTTTACGTTGGCCTTTCGGGTGATCAAGCCGGAGATCTTTACCTTGAGTGCCGCCGACTATGAAAACCTTCACCAGGTCTTTGTCAAGGCGATCCGGGTGTTGGCCCCCCACTCTATCCTGCATTTGATGGACTGGTTCCTGGCGGACCGCCATGCTGCCGACTTTGGACAGGAAAGGAGTTTTCTTGCGCAGAGCAGCGAGCGATCCTATAATGAACGCCGCTGGATGCGGCATGAATCCTATGCTTTCCTGACGAAAAAAACGACTGGGCGACAGGAGTCCAGTTCTCTCTTTTCGAGCTTATTCCGCCGGAATCTGCTACCGGCTGAATCGATCAATGGCGAGATGGCAGCCGCGTTCAAGGATATCGCCGCGCAGTTCGCCCGTATCCTCGAGGACAGCGGGCTCATCCGGCTGGAACTTCTTTCCGTCGAGGACCTATGGAGCGGGCCCGGCAGAGCCGGGTTGATCGAGCGCTATCTCACGCTGGCCGGGGAGCGGCAACCCATACTGGGAGATATCGACTGGAAGGACGGTATGCGGATCGGCAACCGGCATTGCGCGCTTTATACGCTCGCCGATGCTGAAGACCTGCCGGGAACGTGCAGCAGCAGGATCGACTACCCTTTGTATTCGGCCGACCGGAGCCGTTACCCGATAGGTTTTGCCTGTGGGCTGGGGCTTCTACTGCCTTTTGACCATATCTACAATCAGTACGTGTTCACGGGCGATGCACCTATGGCCATCAAGAAGCTGGAAGCAAAGCGGCTGCGGATGCAATCACTGGCCTCGTACTCGCGCGAAAACGCCATCAGTGAACAAGGCGTCAACGGGTTTCTCAACGAGGTGGTGAGCGAGCAGCGGTTGCCGGTATTGGCCCATTTCAATATCCTGGCCTGGAGCGATGTGCTGGGCGAGTTGACGGAGATACGAAACAGGCTCGGCAGCGCCATCACACAGCTCGACGCCCACCCGCGTCAGGAGACGGTGGGCGCGCCACAGATCTGGTGGGCCGGTATTCCGGGGAATGAAGGCGATTTCCCGATGAACGAGACGTTCCGGACGTTCGCGGAGCAGGCGGCCTGCTTTTTCGAGCTGGAGACGAATTACCGGACGTCACTTAGTTCTTTCGGTATCCGGCTGGGTGACAGACTTACCGGGCGGCCGGTGCATGTGGACATCGATGATGAGCCCAGGCGCAGGGGGTGGATCGCGAATTTCAATGTGACGGTACTTTCCGGCTCTGGCGGCGGTAAGAGTTTTTCCATGAATCACATTGTTCGTGCCTATTATGAACAGGGTGTACATATCCTGATCATCGACGTCGGAGGCTCCTATGAAATCCAATGTGCGCTTCATGGCGGCTGCTATTTCGTTTATACCAGGGAAACGCCGATCCGGTTCAATCCTTTTTATATCGCCCCGGGGGATGAGCTCGATACGGAGAAACGGGAGAGCATCAAGACGCTGTTGCTGGCACTTTGGAAAAAATCGGAAGAAGGGTATAACCGGAGTGAATATGTCGCATTATCCAACGCATTGCAAGGTTATTTCGAGCTGCTAAGCCGGGACCGCCGGGTTTTTCCCTGTTTCGACAGTTTTTATGATTATCTGCGGGATGAATTTTCGGCTTCGCTGAAGGCTGACAATGTCAAGGACAAGGATTTCGATCTGCCTAATTTCCTCTACGTGCTGCGGCCTTACTATAAGGGCGGCGAATATGATTATCTGCTCAATGCTACGGAGAACCTGGACCTCCTGCATGAGCGGTTTATCGTCTTCGAACTAGATAATATCAAGGAGCATCCCATCTTGTTTCCCGTAGTGACACTGGTGATCATGGAGCTCTTTGTAGGCAAGATGCGGAAGCTGAAGGGGATCAGGAAGATGATCGTGATCGAAGAGGCCTGGAAGGCCATCGCGCAGCAAGGGATGGCGGAGTATATCAAATACCTCTTCAAGACGGCGCGGAAATTCTTTGCGAAGGCGGTGGTAGTGACACAGGAGGTGGAGGATATCGTTTCTTCCGAGGTGATCCGGCAGGCTATCATCAACAATTCCGACACCAAGATCCTGCTGGACCAGAGCAAATTCGCCAATAAATTCGACGAGATCCAGGCTTTGCTCGGCATCACGGATCAGCAGAAGATAGAAATCCTTTCGATCAACAAGGGCCATGAGCCGGGGAGTTCGTATAAGGATCTTTGGATCGGGTTGGGGGCGAACCACTCGAAAGTCTACCGGCTGGAGGTCTCGCCGGAGGAATACTATACCTATTCTTCGGATCAACGGGATAAGGTGCTGGTGCAAGGGTATATCGAACGGTATGGGGATGTGAAAACGGCCATCTCACGGCTGGTAGCCGATCTGCAGGCCAAGAAGGAGGGGCGGTTATGAGGCTTATGATAAGGGGGCTGGCTGGGCTGGCGTTGGTGATGACGGTGGTGATGGGGCCGGCTGACCGGGCGGCGGCGCAACCGGTGGTGTCTATTATCACGAAGGGCATCACGAAGGTCATTCGGGCGGTAGACCTGGAGGTGCAGCGGATGCAGACCAAGACGATCGTACTGCAGGAAGCGCAGAAGGAGCTGGAGAATGCCATGAGTGAGCTGCGGCTCGGCGAGATCCAGGACTGGGTGGAGCAACAGAAGGACCTTTATGCGGAGTACTTCCAGGAGCTGTGGGAGGTCAAGGGTGTGCTGAGCGGTTACCATCGGGTGAGCGAGACGATCCAACGCGAGGAACAGATCCTGGCAGGGTGCCAACAAGCGGTGAAGCTATTCCGGCAAAGCGGGCATTTTAGTTCTACTGAGCTGGGTTTGATCGTGCGCGTCTATGGCGGGATGCTGAGCGAAAGCGCGAAAAATCTCGATGTGCTGTTAAAGGCCATTCAACCCTATGCCTTTCAACTGACCGACCAGCAGCGATTGGTCATGATCGATGCCGCTGCACACGATATGGACCGGACCTATCGGGATATGCAGGTCTACACCAATGAGAACCAATTGATCGCGCTGCAGCGCGCGAGTGATGAAAATGATTATAATACTTTAAAAAAAATGTATGGGTTATGAAAGAAGTAATTATTATCCTGGGCGGGATATTCTTTTATCAGGCATTGATGGCGCAAACCTGGTCGGAATGGTTCCGCCAAAACCACACCCAGCTGGTCTATTTGCAGGAACAGATTGCGGCCTTGCAAGCATTGAAGGCGACGCAGCAGAGCGGGTATGTAGTTTCGGAGAATGGGCTGGAGGCAATCGATACTACGGCGACCACTGACTACGACCAGCATAGGGCGCATTTTTCTTATCTGCTGCGGGCGAGTCCGGGGGTGGTGAATGATCCGCGGATCGCGGAGATCGACACGTTTTGTGTACGGACTTTGCGGGTGGCTGATGCCATCGAGGCGTTGGGCCCCTTGCGAGACGGCGGCGGGCTCGACTGGCAAGTGCTTAGTCAGACTATAGCGGGAGCGTTTGAAGATTCGGCGAATGAAGTTACCAGTACACTGGCGAATGTCTTAAGGACAGATGCCTTGCAAATGAGCGATGCCGAGCGGGAAAAAGCGCTTTACATTTTACTGATCGAGGCGCGTGGATTGTATGCGCAGGCCTCGATCGTCTTTAAAGAATTCACCCAACAAACTATCTTACCATGAAAAAGAAGATCTTCCAATTTCTGAGCTTTGTTTTCCCCGGGCTGCTGTTAACGGGTAGCAGCAAGGCCCAAAGTTTCGACATCCAGCAGCTGATCCTGGACGTACAAAAGCTGGCTACGCTAAAGGGGATGTTGACCGAAATGAAAAACGGGTATGCGGCGCTCGAACGTGATTATTCCGCCATCCGGGATATAGCCAAAGGTAATTTCAACCTGCATCAAGCCTTTTTGGACGGACTGCTGCTGGTTAGTTCGAACGTCCGCAACTATCAACGTGCGGCCGATATCGTGTCTTTACAGGCCAGCGTGTTATCGAAGTATAAAAGCGCCTGGCCTTATTTCCAGCAAACGTATCATTCGCAGCCGGCGGAGCTGGCGGTTATCGGGCGCGTCTATGGCGGGCTATTGTACGACGGGTTGCAAGATCTGAATGATCTGAGTACCGTTTTGACCGACGGGGCTATCAGGGCCAGCGATGCCGAGCGGATGCAGCAGATCGACGTCATCTATGAACGAATGACCAACCGGGTGGCGTTCATCGACCGGTTCAATAACAGTACTGCTTTGCTGGCCGCGCAAAGACAGGGGGTCTATAAGGAAGACCGCACGATACAAAATCTTCACGGTATAAATCCTTAACGCCATGGACACAAGTCTTTCCACTGACATCGCCGGTTTGCAGGCGGTGCTGGAACAACTATATACGAATATGCTGCCGATGTCCAGCGAGTTGATCGGTGTCGGGCAAGGGCTGGCGGGGCTTGCTGCCCTTGGTTATATCGGGGTACGGGTAGGCAAGCATATCGCGAATGCCGAGGCGGTAGACGTATTCCCTTTGCTACGGCCGTTTGTGATCGGCATCATCATCAGCCTATACCCTTATTTTATCGCGGGTATCAATGGAGTTTTGTCGCCCACGGTGAGCGGAACCAGCGCGATGGTCCAAAATGCCAATGCTTCCATCGCCAATCTGCTGGCACAGAAAGAGGCGGCCTTGCAGAGTACGGTGAACTATCAGCTTTATGCCGGGCCCGACGGGTCAGGTAACGAGCTGCTTTGGGAGCTGTACTCCGGCGTTGGGACCGGGGACCCGGTGTCGATGATCACGAATGCCTTTAGCTTTCAGCTTTCGAAGGCTTTTTTCAATCTTAAAAATACGATCAAGGTGTGGCTGTCGGAGGTGCTGGAGATCCTTTATGAGGCGGCGGCGCTATGCATCAACACCATCCGAACATTCAACCTGATCGTGCTGGCGATCCTGGGGCCGATAGTGCTTGGCTTGAGTGTATTCGATGTCTTTCGCGGCACGTTGTCCGGATGGCTGACACGGTATGTGCATGTATTCCTTTGGTTGCCGGTGGCGAATATCTTCGGCGCCATCATCGGGACGGTCCAGACGCAGATGATCCAGCTGGATATCCAGCAGATCCAATCTAATGGCAGTACCTATTTCAGCAGCACCGATGTGGCTCACCTGATATTTTTAGTGATTGGAATACTAGGGTATTTCGTCGTTCCCAGCGTTGCGGGGTATATCGTTCATGCGGGCGGTTACGCGATCATGGGTAAGGCACGGGAGATCGTGCATAACACGGGCAAAAAGGTCGTTCAGGCGGGGGCGGCGATCATTGGGTTTTAAAAATCATGACAGATGAAATTCGAATTGTTTAACACGATAGAGCGGCGATTTCAACGGTTCCGCTGGCTGAGCCTTTCGTTTGTGCTGGGGTCTTCGCTCCTGGGTTGCTGGGGTATGTATAATGGGAGCCGGGAGGCGGAACGAGCGAGACAGGTGGTGTATGTCCTGCGGAATGGGAGCGCGCTCCAAGCTGTTGCGTCGGGGCGGGATGAGAACCTGGTGGTGGAGCTGAGGGATCATCTGCGAACCTTTCATCACTACTTCTTCGACCTGGATCCGAATGAGAAGGCGATCAAGGCGAGCATGAACCAGAGCTTCTATCTGGCAGACAGTTCGGCGAAGACGCTCTTCGACGACCAGGTAGAGAAGGGATATATCAATGGGCTGGTAAGCGGCAATATCAGCGAGCGGGTGGTGCTGGACAGCATTTGGCTGGATACGCATAGCGAGCCTTATGCTTTCCGGTGTATCGGGGTGCAGACGCTGACGCGGGCGACGAGCATTACTACCCGTTCCATCGTGACGCGGGGTTATATGCGCAATGTCAACAGGGCCGACAATAATCCACACGGGTTTGTGATCGAGCAGTTTGCGGTAGAAGACAATAAGGATATCAAGACAGTAAACCGATAACTATGCAACTATATATGCGAGTGCGTTGGATGCCTTTTTTGCTGGTGTTGTTTTTGGGGATTGTGGTCTTCTGCTGGAGTGTCGAACGGAGTTTCCGGCATGCGTTGGGTGGGGCCGCCGGCAGCATTGTAGTTTCTCCGCGTTATCGCGAAAAGTCGCCGCCTGTATCGCAGGCTCATGTGGGATGGGTGACCGTTAGAGCCTGGGAGCGCATGATGGACAGTCTGCGTCTGGATGCACATGGGCGAAGGCTCTATGACAGCATTCTGGCCGTGCGGCCGGGGATACTCGACAGCGCGAAGAAAGCGGAAGAATTTTTTTATTCACATATTCATTAAAAAACTTTTTATGCATACAAATCTTACGGCCCGGCAGACCAGGGAAGGGAAGTTCCTGTTGCGGGCGCCGCTAGTGGCAGTGCCACTGTTGACGTTGATCTTTTGGGGATTGGGCGGGGGAAAAGCGGCCTTTGGCAGCAAGGTGGTCCTACACGGCTTCGAGATGCGCATTCCGCCGGCGCGTGTGGCTTCGATCGTCAAGCTCGACAAGCTGGAATATTATGAGGCTGCGAAGCGGGATTCCGCCGCTTTGGCGCAGAAGTCGCGGATAGAGAACAGCTATGCGAAGGTGTTGGGACTTCCTGATAGTGGTTCGGCGCTGGTACGTCGTGTTCAGGAACAATTGGGGGCGGTGAAAAGGGCGGTGGGGGCGCGTGGGGTGATGGGGGCCGGGGGCGCTCACAGGGCGATAGCTGCGGCGGGGGTTCCTCGGGCGGCGGCGGCGGTGGGCCGGGTTGCTGAGGGGCCGAACCTGGAGAAGCTGGAGCGGATGATGACGGTGCTGCAGCGGGATGAAGGCGGCAATAGCGAGATCGCGCAACTTACGGCGGTGTTAGACCGGCTGGCGGCTTTACAGACTGATGTACGGCAGGATACGGTCCAGCGGAGGGCTGCTGCTATGATGCCGAAGCGGGGGGGTGCTACGATCAAAGCCTTGCCTGATGCCGATGATACGACGCGGGGTTTCGACTCCGCTGCCATCGAAGCGATCGTACCTGAAGCGCAGGTGGTGGTGAGCGGCGGGGAGTTACGGCTGGAGTTGGTGCGGGATGTACTTGTGGGCGCTGTGCGGGTGTCGGCTGGGACGCCGGTGTATGGGACGGTGTCTCTTAGCGGCGAACGATTGCGGGTAGCGATCAACGGTATCGTTTGGCAGGAAAGGGTGTTACCGGTGAGCATGCAGGTCGATGATGAGGATGGATTGGCGGGCATCTATATCCCCGGTGCGCCTGTGACGGATGCCGTGCGGGAATCGATGGGTAATGAGGTAGGTGCTATAGGGCCAACAGTGCTGAACACCGGGGTAACGGGTCAGGCCATCGATGACGGGTTGAGCCTGGGGCGTCAGTTTATCGGGAAAAAGATCCGGCCGGTGCGGGTGACGGTCCCAGCTGGTTACCGGGTATTGTTGCATCCTTCAATGGCTTCCTTATGAAAAAGATGATGGTTTTTGGGGTGGTGGTCTTGCTTGTGTTTGGGGTTCAGGGGCAGGGACTTCTTCGGGTGCCGCGCGCAGTAGTGGATGCAGGGTCTTGTTGTTCGCGGCATGTTTCTTCGGGAGGCGTGCGGCTGGAACTGACCGGCGTTTATATCGACAGCAGCCTGCTTTGGTTTGTGTTTCGCGGCAGCAATGCTTCGGCGATCGATTTCCGGGTGGGCGGGATGCGGTTTATTATTCGCAACCGGCGGGCGTTGAAGCGGCGGGCGCTGCAGGAATTGCGGTTCGTGCCGGTGATGCGGCAGGAGGCGGCTATGATTCGTTCGGACTCGACGGTGCGGTTGTACTATGGGCTGATGCCGCGGGTGCCTGGTAAGCGACAGGAGCTAGTTATCGAATGGGTAGAACGGAATGGCGACAGGCGGATGCAATTGCGGGTGCCGGCCAGATCTTTATTAACTGCGCATCGGTTGTGACCATGCGCATAAAAACACATTTTTATGGAAAAGGAAGTGATTGAAATTAATTTGCCGCGGCTGGAGAAAGAGCTGCAATTGCTAGAATTGAAAAGTGTATCGCTGGAAGTTTTGGGTACCGAATTGGATCGATGTTCGGGGGAGCGGTTTTCTGTGCTTTTCGAGATGCATGTGGGGCGGGTACCGGTCATGGGTCATGTTTATTTCGCTTTAAATGAGGCTAGCCGTCTATATGCAGTGGAGCATTATGAACTCACCTTGCCGGACTCGGTGGAGGCGGTGCATTACGAATATTCGTTCCCTCATGAGCCGTGGCTGGTGATCCGGCTGGATGAGGCGGTCAACCTGATGCAGGGGCGGTTTATCTATCGGAAACCGGAGATCGGTGAGGGCTATTGGATCGGATTGAAAGACCTGCGGGTAATACCGTCAGAGGGTTTTCAGTTCATCCGCTGTGATTTTGAGGTTCGGGAATTTCTGGCGGAGACAGGACTGGGCGGATGGCTGGGCTTGAGCGGATGGATAAAGCTGGTGGAGGAATTGGAGCGTGGGCATCGGTGCGATCTGGCAATAGGTGCGGGATCGGAGATGCGGGTCGTGAAGGTGGAGGCTGATCCATTATCGCGGCGGTTGAAGGTGATGGATCGCCGGGGGAAGGAGGTGAGGAAGTTGGTGTGAGGCGGGGAAAGTAGACATGCCAATAATTCTAGTGTGGTGTTTATTTGTCGGTTATCGTATATTTATCGGTGACAAGTGCATACATTCGGCGATATCGAAAGCCGTGCGCCGGATGGACCTGTCTCCGTAAAACGTACATCAACTGAGCAGCAGCAACTCGACATATAATAATGAGGATTTGATAAAGGGCATTCAATCCGGGAATACGGCGACGTTTGACGCGGTTTACCGGCAGATGTACCCCACACTGTTTGTCCTGGCCAGCAGGCTTTCCCGTTCTCCCGAAGCCGCCAAGGATATCGTTGCTGAAGTCTTTCTGAAATTATGGGAGGGGCGGTCCTCGCTCGAGCGTGTACAAGACCTCAAAGCCTATCTATACGTCAGCACCCGGAACAGGTCTATTAATTATCTGAGGAGCAATTCCTTACGGGCTGCGCAGGAATTAACAGAAAGAACGATGTCGGTCGGGGAACCATCGGCCGACGATTTCTTTCAATCCTTGTTGCACGTGGAGACGGTTCGGGCGTTGCGGGAAGCGGTGAATAACCTGCCGCCAGAATGCAAAAAGGTCGTTGACCTCGTGCTTCGCGGTTATTCGACGAACGATATCGCCGGGTTGCTGGGCATTTCCGCTTCCGCGGTAAGCCATCAAAAGGCGCGGGCTATAAAGTTATTGAAAGACAATGTGTTGCTCCTCATTATCTTCTCGACGCCGGCTATTTTGTCTATACCATAAACAAATCGTTACCGGATTATTAATTTTTTTTTTGCTTGGGATCAAATTTCACTCACCCTAACTGTCTTTAATATAATGATGCCAGGATTCGACGAAACCGATGACCAACAAGCTGCCTTTTTTGTTAGGATGTCGCAGCTGATCGCCAAAGAGAAGCTTGGAGAATTAAGCGATGCCCAGCGAGAAGAATTGCGGCAGTCTTTGGCGGGTGATGAAAGGTACGCGGCTTGGAAGGCAGAACTGGACCAGCCGGCGCTGATCGCCGTTGTAATGGATGAACTATCGATCGCGGAGGCGCACGTAGAGAGCTCCCTGGAGTCCTTTCACCGTTTACATACGGCTGGGCGGCCCGTTCGGCGAGTCCCAGGGCGGCAGATAAGCCGGTGGTGGGCGGCGGCGGCCGTTCTTGTTCCGATCGTTGCGATCGGTATCTGGGTCGCTGAACGACATTCCGGACCGGCGGTCACCACCGGGCAGGTTACTTCGGCGATCCCACCCGGAGGCAGCCGGGCAACATTAACGCTCGGAAATGGCACTCGGATCTTGCTCGATACCAGTGCGTCCGGCCACTTGGTTCAAAAGGGCGGGATACAGGTGCAATATGATCAGGGGAAGATTGGCTATTCGACAGCCAAAATAGCCGACAGCGAGGTAACTTATAATACGCTGGCCACGGCAAAAGGCGGCCAATACCAACTGACCTTGCCAGATGGATCAAAAGTATGGCTGAATGCAGCTTCATCCCTCCGTTACCCGACAGCATTCATCGGGAAAGAGCGCCATGTGGAGCTCACTGGAGAGGCCTATTTCGAAGTGGCGCAACACAAAGATCAACCGTTCACCGTAGGTGTCGGAACGATGAACGTGAAAGTCCTTGGGACGGAATTCGACGTAATGGCCTACCCGGAAGAAGGGCATAAGCTGACGACCCTTATCCAGGGTTCAGTTAAAGTGCAGAGCGGCGGCGAGGCGAAACAGCTTTCGGTCGGTCAGCAGTCGGTAGTAGCGGCAGGAAGCCCAATGAACATCGTGACGGATATCGACGTAGAAAATGTGGTAGCGTGGAAAACCGGATTTTTCCGGTTTAAAGACATCGACCTTCAAACCATGATGCGCGAGATAGCACGATGGTATGACATAGACGTGCAATTCGAACGTCAGGACCTTACCTTAAAATTCGGCGGCAGAATCAGCCGCAAGCTTAACCTATCCGAATTGATCAGCCTCCTGGAAGGCAATGGTGTCGGCCATTTCAAACTTGAAGGCCGCAAACTTATCGTTTTGCCGTAAGCGGACGAGAAGCCATTATTGCCGAATTCCAAACGCCCGATCGTTTAGCTTATTCCCGAGTTTACCTTGGTCTGAAAAAAGACCAGAGGCGGTCTCACGCGCCCCTGGTCAACCATTTTGGATCAATTGCCGATACAGAAAAATAGAACCAACAACTTCAACCAAAACTGCTCAAAAGTATGAATTTCTTACTTAGGAAGCTACCGCTTTGCCGCGGTGTGCTATCCGCCAAAACTGCTAGGGTCATGAGAATTTCTTCGTTTCTTCTATTGGCGTTGACCGTACATGTCTCCGCCAGGTCGTTTTCGCAAAAGGTAACTCTTTCGGCAAGAGAGCTGCCGATCGCCCAGGTGTTCGACCAGATATCGAAGCAAACGGGCATGTCTGTAGTCTACCGGGAAGACATGATCAAAAATATTCCCCCGGTCACGCTGGAGGTCAAAGACGCAACGGTGGCACAGGTGCTTGACCAGTGCCTGGGAAATTCGTCGTACACCTATGAGATCACAGGAACAATCGTCAAAGTAAAACCCAGGGCAACTCCGCAGCAAATTGCTCAGTCTGCCAGCACGGTGGATGCTGAAGGAGAGCCGGTGGATATCAGCGGGATCGTTTCGTCTGGTGGCAAGCCGGTGTCGCGCGCGTCTATTTTGCTGACACCAGGCGGCCGCGGTGGCGTCTCCGATGAAAACGGGGCCTTTGTCTTTAAAGGACTTAAACCTGGTGTGTATACGATAAAGGTGACTTCTGTCGGGTACTTGGCGTCGTGTTTTTGTGTTTTTGGGGTTTTTTTTTGGGTGGCAGTCAATATAACGATGGAGACTATGGTAGTCGAGACGCAGGAAGTGGTGGTAACCAATGGCTACAGCCAAAAAAAGCCCGGAGAGATCACCGGCGCCGTGCAGGTTATTTCCGGTGACGAGCTTCGAAAAGGAATTATGACGTCGGATCCGGCGTCGATGTTGAAAGGGCTCGCAACCGGGTTATATATTTCCGAGCAAAATGCGGGCGATCCGACCAGCAGCGGAGGCCAGATCTTCGTGCGGGGTCAAAGCAGCATCGCCGGCGTCGGCGTAGATCAATATAATGAGTACGTCATGCCGAGCCTGAATTACGGGCCATTGCTGGTGGTCGACGGCGTGATCATGCCCAATCAAAACCTCAAAGAGGTCGTGACGGCGCAGGAGATCGAGAGCATTACCGTACTGAAAGACGCCTCCGCCACCGCCGTCTACGGTTCCCGTGCCGCAGCAGGTGTCCTGGTGGTCACAACAAAACGCGGTCATGATAACCGCCCGAGGATCACGGCAGAGCTGAAGTACGGTTTCAATACACCAAATTTTGGCCATGTCCGCTATTTGTCGGGGGAGGGACTCTACAACCTGCAACAGCAATATTTTACGCAGGATTACCAGATCAATAACGCGGGTTACGCCGGGGCCTATCCCACCCTGCAGGATTATCTGGCCTATAAGCTGCCGACGCAGGGAGCGGTAGATAGTTCCTACGACTGGCAGGACTATGCCTATCGGAAAAGCGGTACGCAGGAGGTCGATCTTTCGGCCAGCGGTGGGAACGAACGCACGCGGTATTACATGAGCGGCACGTATTATTCGGAGCAGGCCACCGGCGTGCAGAACAGTGCGAAAAAAGCGTCGTTCCGGTTGAACCTGGATTCCAAATTGACGAGTCGCCTGTCCGCAAACGTATCGGTCGGCGGGATCATCAACGCCGGAAAACAAGATTTGAGCTATACCGTCAGTTCCCAACAGTCGCTTGTTCCCTGGGCTACTCCCTATACGGCAACGGGTGCACCGAAGCCGTATTTGAACTACTACATCAACGGGGCCCAAACGCAGGCGCTGAATCCGGTTTTCGATAACCAATACAATTGGTATCACCTTAACTCGCAATTACTCAGCGGCAGCGTGAGCCTGGAGTATAAAATTCTCAATGGATTGACCTTCACGACAACCAACTCCGGTCAGCTGAATTACGGCCAGAACCAGCAGTACGTCGATGTCCGGTCGTATCAGGGATCAGGAACATTTTTCGCTGCTGACGGCTCGCTGGGAACAACGACCACTTACCTGCATTCTTATTTAACGTCAAACAAATTTAATTTCAGGAGGAATTTCGGCGATCACGTTATTAGCGCGCTGGCCGCGATGGAATTCGGCGAGACCACCAGTGAAAATGAACTGGTCAACGTCAATCATCTTCCTGCCGGTTATCCCATTATCTCCCTTGCCGCGGCAGTTGGGCCATCCTACGACTACAGCGCCTTTGGCATACCGACCACAAAACAGGGTAATATCGAAGGTGGAAAGGCCGTACAGGGTGTTTATTCTATGTTTGGTGAACTAGGCTATACCTACCAAAACCGGTTAAGTGTCAGCGGATCGCTCCGTACCGACGCCTCCAGTAGTTTCGGCGCCGATCACCGATATGGTACCTTTTACTCCGCTGGAGCAGCGTGGACCGTCAGCCAGGAGAAATTTCTCCAGGGGGTTAAAGCCATCAGCAATTTAAAACTACGGGCAGACTATGGTACGACGGGCTCTCAGCTTGGCAACAACTTCCTCGCCCAAACGCTTTATCAACCCAACCCCATTGGTCCGTATGCCGGGCAGCAGGCTTATACCATCGCTATCCTTGGCAATCCCAACATCAAATGGGAGGTCAGCAAAACGACGGATGTCGGTTTAGATCTTGGTTTATTCAAACGACTTACGGTGTCCGCGGATGTTTATGACCGGGTATC
>JAICXX010000176.1 GCA_025934485.1 Chitinophagaceae bacterium | reverse complement strand
CTCCTCGCGCCGGCCGTTGACGGTGAAGAGATCATAGGCGACGTCGCTCACATCCATGGGTAGCATCCGTTTCCATTCGTTGCTAAGCTTGGTGTGGAAACGGCCTTCCTTGATCGCCGCGGCATAGTCTTGCGTCGAATGCTTCCGGATCGCATACCAGTCCGTCGCATAATGCAGGCTGCGGTTGACCTCGTAGGGTTTTTCATTGGTCCAGTCGCTGAAGAGTACAACCTCTTCGGGCAGGTCCACATGCTTGGACCGCTTATGAATGATAAACGCCCCATACAACCCGATCTGCTCCTGCAGCATGGTGTGGCTGTGATACCAATAGGTCCCGCTCTGAACGATGGGGAACCTGGCGATATACGTCTCCATGGGCTTGATGGCCGGCGCTGTGAGATAGGGCACGCCATCGTATTGGTTGGGTACGATGAGGCCATGCCAGTGGACACTGGTTTCCATCATCATCTCGTTATGGATGTGGATCTCCGCGGTGTCGCCCTCTGTGAATTCGAGGGTGGGTCCGGGTATCTGGCCGTTTACGGCGATGGCATGCCGCCGCTTGCCGGTATAATTCACCAGCGTGTCGCTGATATAAAGGTTATAGACGATGGTATGGCCCACGACGGTGCGGAAGGGCTCATCCGTCCTTCATTGCGGGTTGAGGGTGCCCGCTATCTTCCCGCAGTCCGGCATCGTCTTGCCGAAATATGGGTTTTGAATGGCGGTATCGCCGCTTAGCCAGTAGGTCTTTTTCATGGGACAATAGTCCTCGTAGATGGCATTCAGGGACACACGGGCGTGTTTGGCCAGCGTGATCATATTGGCACTAAGGTTTGTAAAATGCTCGCGTTGATGATTGATATCGGTCGATTCGGAAATATGCCGCGCATCGTATTCCAGTTTGTCCTGCAGCTTCATAAATTCCATATGATCTTTGGCAGGGATGGCTTTCATATCGATATTGGTGATGGTCTGAAGCAATACGGCGGAAGCGGCCGCCGCGCCCTTGGAATCGCTTTTAACAAGCGCGTCCTTGACATTCAAATAGCCGCCGAGGACACTGTTCAACTCGGGTTGCTGTGTCTGAGCCTGGACATACATATAGGTCATCCCGAATAGTGCGATGAGGAATAAATACTTGTTCATGATAAGAGGATTGAAGATTGAAAAAAATAATGAGATAGCTGTAGCTGGTCAATCCGGGCTCAAATCAAAAAACACTGGTAAAGGGACAGGCGATCCGGTGGGGAATGTTTATACGACCACTGCTCCGGCAGTTGTCTTCTTTCGGTGGATGGAAGGGTAATGCTCAGGGGGCATTCGGCCCGGGCGATCAGCGCCGTCAATGGCGCAGGCGAAGCATGGATGACGTCGGCCGGTTGCTTTTCCAGCAGATTGAATTTAACGGCCTGCATACCCTGACAGCCGGAGTCACCGGGCTGTTTAGGCGCTTTTTTGTGGCAGTGCTGGCAATGCACGGGCGCTGCCGTGGCCGCTGTGGCCGCGCAGTGGCAGAAAACCGTGAAGCTGATGCTGAAGGTTACCAGCATCAATAACGCTTTCCATCGTATGGAGCTTGTCCCCGGCATGTCCACGCAAAGTTAGCGACTTAGCCTTGACTAAGAACACCGTCCAACACATATTTCAGCTGGTCGGCGCGCGTGACCCCGCTTTGCCGCCATTTGATCTGGCCATCGCGGAATACGATCAAGGTGGGCACGCTTTGGATACCATAAGTCTGCGCCACGGCCGGGTTGCGGTCGACGTCCATTTTAAGGATGGTCACGCTATCGCCCATTTTGTCTTTGAGGTCTTTGAGGATGGGCGGCATCTGCTTACAGGGACCGCACCATTCGGCAGAAAAATCCACAAGCACCGGCTTGTGGCCTTGAATGATCTCACCAAAAGATAGTTTTTCAGCTGTTGCCATATGCTCAAGGTTTATGTTCCTGGATAGGAGCAATTGTCGCACCAAACCGGGCGATCGTGGCACAATGACCCGCCACGAGAGCCTCGTCTGCATCTATGACAGTCGGCTGGCCGACACCCAGCCGGGCCAGGGCGGCCGCATAGGCTTCGCGTAGGGGCGAGGAGGCCACCAGCGTGATGGGCCGGAAGGACCGCGAGGAAAAGGCGGCTCCGTTCTCCCGCGGATGCCCCAACAATTCCCTCAATTCCTCACCTATGAGCAACCCGCTGAGAAAGTGATAGTTGTCTTCTTTGCCGTATTTATCGAAGAGGTGATTCGTGCGCGTGAGAAAGGCATTGTGCAGCAGCCCGGACTCCCGGGCCGCGGCGACGCCGGCATAAAAAGCCGCGGGCAACCCCGCTGCCGCCGCAGGTCCTGCTGTCACCGAGCCTGCCAGGATGCTCTGCCGCGCCAGCAGGCCGAATAGCTCCCCGGTCATATACGTTTTAAAATCGACGGCTCGTCCGTTCCGCACGATAATATGTTTCGAATGCGTGCCGGGGAAAACGAAGACGCGCTCGCCCGGCACGTTGGCGGCGCCGCAGCCAATCAACTGGGTCTCTTCTCCCCGCATCACATCGTCGGCGCTGCGCACGCCCGGCAAAAGCAACAGAGTGCGGGGCGAGGCGGCAGTCGGCGGCAACGTCGTAGGCCGAAGATCCGCCCCGGAAGCATCGAAGGGTAGGGGGCGATAGGGAAGCTCGAGCATCCCGATGGACGAAGAGACCATGCCGGAGATCACCACCGGTATACCGTGAAGGTCCCGCCCCGAAGCGTCGTTCGCGGCCTCGTGATTCCATCCGCCCGCTTGCGCCCTGCCCGCTAGCTCACCGATGGCCTTCTCCAACACTTCGCGATAGAAGGCCACCCGCTCGGTAAATGGCAGACCGCTCGCCTCCCAGGCTGCGTGGGTAGCGGCGATGCCCGCGCTCGTGGAAAGCGTGGCGAGGACCACGGGTAGCGATCCCCCGCCATGGGGCGCGGAACCCGGTGTGCTTGTATCGACTACGCGCAGCCGAAACGCGGAAGTCCCCCAGTCGCAGCTGATGAACATGCTCATTTATTTTCAGACACCTTGTCAAAATATTCTTTCTGGAGCTCGAGCGTCTTCGTGTCCGCCTTGATGGCTTTTAACGCGTTGACGAGTTGACCCACAAAGTGCTCGGTGATGAGCTGCCCTTCGGCCCGCGTCGCCTTGGCGCCTTCTCCCGCATAATGATTCGGAAAGGCCGCATACCACCAGATCGCCGTATAAACGGTTGCCGGCAGATTCAGCCGATGTTGATTGGCGCCCGATTCGTTTGTTGCGCTGTCCATCTCGACGAGGTCGGGCCGAAGATAGAGCAGGGTCGAAGTTTCTTCCTCACCGGCATGCCCGTCCACAGTAGTCTTGTGCATGGCGTCGAACTGCCGTTGGTAGACCGAGTCTTCGCGGGGTTCGAAGAAATAAACGGCGTAGTTCCGTCTTTTCTCGAGCCGTGTCTGGATAAAATACCGGATCATTTGCGGGTTGCCGCCGTGGCCATTGATGATCACGATCTTGTCGAAGCCGTTGCGGGCGATCTCGTCGCAGGTGGCTTCCAGCAGGTCCCAGCAGACCCGTTCGGGCAGGGCGAAACTGCCCGGTACATGCTTGGCCTCATTGATCTGCCCATAGAAATAGTCGGGGAACACCACGGCATATTCTTTTTTCGTAGCGCGGGCGGCCCATTCGCGTACCTGAATAAGATCGGCGCCGATGGGTGCATGCGGGCCGTGTTTTTCCAGTATGCCTATCGGCAGGATACAAGTGTGCGAGGAGGCCGCGAGGGCCCTGGGCCAGTCCGAGGCGGTGAGTTCATCCCAGCGGCTGTGCTGTGGTGGCTGCTGGGCAAAGAGGCCAGTGCCCGCAAATAGGCCAGCGCCCGCAAAAAGGGCGGCAAGAAAAAGTACTTTCATATAGCGTGCAGTGTTAGATGGCGAAATTGCGGCGTCGCGCGAATCGCGTTAGTCCTTCGCGAATTTAACTGCAATTCCCGTTACCTGGAAACAATTTCGCGCCGGCTTTTTCTCGCCCGGGACGATGATCCGGAACGGGCCCACCCCAGCGGGCAGGGGCTTGCCCTCCATCTGATCCGCGAGGATCACCACCCGGTCCGTAAAGCTCGAATCCAGCTCGGCAAGCGAGAACACCACCTGGTAGTTGTCGGCGCAGGTCACGAGGACGTATTTGGCCAGGTTCTCGCCTCGTAGCTGCCGGCCCGTCGTTACCCCGGCGTCTTTAAAGATGTCGCGAAGCGCCACCCCGGAGAACGAATGCTCCACGCCTCCCTTGTCTTTGGCGACTGTCGTGGTCCTCGGCATCGCGGCCAGATCTGCGGCGGAAAGGGTCAGTGGTTTCGTCACCTCGCCCGTGACCTTGACCGTTTGGGCCTCCGCAAAGGTGGTGAGCATTAAGGCGACGGCAAAAACGAGCATTCTCATATTAATTGATTTTGGGATCCGAAAAACGCGGATCGGTGATAAAGGTAGAATCTGTAAGCGCATTCAGAAAAGCCAGCAGCGCTTTTTTCTCCCCAGCGGTGAGATGCAGGGGCTCGGGCCGGCCTGCCGTATCGCGCAGGGTAGGGCTGAGCGTGGGACCGCCGGCGAGATGGTCACTATAATGATCCAGCACCTGCGACAAGCTGGCAAACCGCCCATCATGCATATACGGCGCCGTGAGCGCGATATTGCGCAACGTTACTACCCGAAACCGACCGCGGTCATAGGCCATGCCGGTGACGCCGGCACGCCCCGGATCGGCGAAGACGCTGTCCAGACCGTTGTTATGATAAGTCTCCGTAAGCGTCCTCGGGCCGCCATGACAGTTGGAGCAACCGACGCTGCGCACCGGGCCACCCCCAAAAAATAGCTCATATCCCTCCTGCTCCAACGGCGTAAAGTGATACTCTCCGCGCAAAAACCGGTCGTACGGCGCATCGGCCGAGATCAGCGTCCGCTCGAACTGGGCAATGGCCCGGACAATCCGCTCCGGCGTGATGACCGCGGCCCCAAAAGCGGCATAAAACGCCCCCGCATACGAACCCGCAGCCCGCAATTTCACCACCGAACTATCCAACGACTGCCCCATCTCATGTGGATCGGTAAGCGGCGTCACCGCCTGCGCTTCCAGCCCCGAGGCCCGTCCATCCCAAAAGAAATTCCGTACCCACAACGAGTTGGCCAGCGACATCGCATTTCGTTTGGTCGGTGTGCCGTCGAAGCCGATACTGAACCTCCGTCCATCGGTAAAGGCAAGCCGCTGGAGATGACAGGTGCCACACGATACCGTGTTGTTCGCCGAAAGCCGCTTCTCATAAAAAAGCCGCCGCCCCAGCGCGACACCTTCCATGGTGGTCGGGTTATCCGCGGGAATATTGATCCGGTTTCCAAAATAGCCGGGATAGGAAAGCGGATAGGGCGTCGGACCAGGACGGGACACGAACGCCAGAGCCCCCATTACAAACGCCAGGCACGCCGCCAAACCATAACCATATTTCAGAAAACCCTTTCGCATGATCATCAATACCGGTACCTTAAATTTACGGAGTAATTCCTTCCGGGCTCGGGATAGCCTTCCACCAGCGAATAGTTTCGGTCGAAGATGTTATTGACGCCGCCCTCGAGAGAAAAGTATCTCCAGACATGATACGAAGCGACGGCGTTGAAAAGCGAGAAGGGGGCCGATACCGCACCATAGCTCGTGGAGTAACGTTTCGAATCGTATTCGCCGTTGACCTCGATGTAGAACAGATCGCGATAGCTGTATTGCGCATAGCCAAATAGCTTATTGCGGGGCACATCGGTAAACAAAAGAGAAGGATTACTGAGATCGTTCCGTTTGATATAGGTGTAGTTGGCACCCAGCTTTACCCCATGGGCCAACGGCGCCTCCAGCCCAAGCTCGCCGCCGATGTATTCGCTCCGGCCCACATTCTGTACCTGGCTTTCCCATTCTTTGGTCGCACTGTCATACTCCACATTGTTTACGCTGAGGATCGTTTGTTCGATATGGCTGTAGAAGAGCGAACTCTCCACGATCAACCAGCGGGTGATCGTGCTTTTATAACCCAGATCGTAGTTCACCGAATATTCGGGTGTCAGATAGGGGTTGGGGATGCCGGTCCCGAGACTATACGAATACCGGTCCTTGATCGTCGCAAAACGGGTCTTGCGGGCCACCGAAAAGCTAAGGACGCCGTCCGCGCCGACCTTGTATTCCAAACCACCCTGCAGGTCCCAGGTGGTATTATTATTCCGCGGGAAATCGGTGATCGCGCCGGTACTGCTGTTATAATTTTGGGCTTCAATGCTGCTCCTGTTCGCGACACTGAAGCCGGTCAGCAGCTTCAGATCCCGCGTGAGATGCAATTCATTTTCCACGGCTCCCGTGGTCGTCCCATCGGACATGGTGCGTACCGGCTGACCCACATTGTGCTCACGGTGTACATCCTGCCGGTACTGTAAATTGACTTTAATGACATCCCGTCCAAGCTTTTTCCCATATTCCGCGATGCCGCCGAACGTATAGTCGTTATAGATGCTCCGAAACGCGTAAGGCCGCGTAATCGTCGTAAACGTGCCATTGTCGTAGGAATCGATCTCGTTCTTGAACTGGTCGTAATACAACCTCGTCTTGACATAAGAAGTGCTGTCGATACCCGTATTGCCGAGATAATAAAAGCTTTGTTTGTCCCAATAGGGCCATTTCCAGTACCGTGGACTCTTGAGCTGCGAGTTCAGACCATCGCTGCCCGTATATACCGGCACGCCTTTCACCCCATGTTGATCGATATAATTGAAAGCATATTCGCTACGGGCATTGGGCGTAAAGCCCACCTTGATATCCAGCTTATCGTCCCTACTGTACGAGTTGCCGCGATAGCCGGAATTGGTGGGCTGCGTCTTTGTAGCCCTGAAATCCGATGAAAGCGGAAACGAATCCCGCTCGATGCGCGATATCCCGGCAAGGACATAGAACTTGCCGAGATTGCTGCCGATATGCAGATCGCTGCGATAGCCGCCGGTGAGCCAGCCCGTGGCGCCCGTGATCTCCAGCGGACGTACCGGTCTGCGCGTTACCAGGTTGATCGCCCCGCCAACGGCGTTGGGGCCATATAACAAGGAGGTATAGTCTTTCGAGACCGTGATCTCTGCCAAGTCGAAGGTGGTGAAGCGGCCCATGTCGACATAGCCGTCATAGGGTTCATAGATGGGAATGCCATCGAGCAGCAACGGCGTGGAGCGCAGGTCGAAGCCGCGGACATAGACCGCCGATTCGTTTCGGGGACCTACGGCCGTGAGACTGACGCCGGGCAATACATCAAGGGCATGCGAGATATCGGTTCGGTTGAATTGCTGGAACTGCTGTGCATTGACGGTAGTGCCCACCAGCGAAGGTTTTCCGCTCACGACCACGACTTGTCCGAGCGTCAAAGGATGGTATGCGGCGGTGTCTTGCGCAGTAGCGCTGAAGGCGGCGGCCACGCCGCCAAAAAGAAGAAATACTTTTCTCATAAACAGTCATGTTTCGTTATATATTCTAAAATATAACGGTAGGGCCGCAAGGTAGGAGTTTGGTGCGAAAAACTGCGTATGTTTTATTTTCTAATACGTATTGTCTCTGTTTCGAGGAACTGATTAAAGCGTGCGCGTAGCTCGCGATAATAGATGATGAGGGCTTTGGCTTCGGCGGAGATAGTAGAGCCGCCACCCTTTTGGCCACCGGTGGCGGTGATCACCATTGGACGGAGTGCCGTTGCGTTGAGGTTATTGACAATGCCCCAGGCTTTTTTATAGGACATGTCCATTTTTTTTGCGGCCTGATTGATAGAACCCGTTTCATCGATGAGCTCCAGTAATTGCACCGGACCGGGGCCAAAAAAACGCTGGCCCTGGTGTTCGATCCAGAGACTTCCATTGGCGGCTACCTCTGTAAGCGGAAGAAATTCCCATAGATCCGGGGAGGATGGCGGGGCGGCTGTTTTGCGTGTGGGCGACATGGATCAAGGAGTTAAGATCAGGGACTGCCTGGCGTTACCCAGCAGGGCGACGAGCCGGTCGAGCTTTCGGGTCTGCTCGCTCGCGAGCTCACGTCGATGGGCATCCGTGTAGAGTTGAATTTTAACAAGCGGAACGGTATAGGGGATCACCCAGGCGCGAAGCGCTTTGGCTACCGCATCCATGGCGTTGATGCCCTGCATGGCCTGGCCGCCATCGGCCCAACATACCAGCCCCACGACTTTGTCGGTGAGATAAGGTTTTTCATTCTTTGACGTAAGCTCGAGCCAATCGAGACAATTCTTCATGGCGCCCGTCATTCCCCCGTGATACAAGGGCGTGAGCCAGATCTGCAGATCGCTTTGCAAGAATGCCTCGACCATCTCCTCCACCGCAGGCCCGGGATGGGACTGCCGCAGTTCAAAAAAAGGGATATGCGCATCGGACACGTTCACCTCGGTGACGGAATAGGATCTATCGTTGAGTAACTGATGCAGATAGGCGGTGATCTTCCGTCCGGTGGTCTCCGGCCTGCTGTCGCTGCAACCATTGAATAGTAGGACATTCATGCGCTAAAAATACGAAAATACGGCGACTCGGGCGGCTTGGCAGCGACCCCCGGCGGCGAGAGACAGGCCACCCCTTAGTGCTCCGCCAGCGCGACGGCCGGCTTTACCCCCTTCTTCCGTCGGGTCAGCAAGAGCAGCGGCATACAGACTACGAAACAGATACCCAGGAGCAGATAGGCATCCCCAAAGCTCAGCACATTGGACTGCCGGACGACGGCACTGTCCAGCAACCCGAGGGCCTGATGCTGGGCGTCGGCCAGTACGGCTCCTTTGTTCACGAAATACCGGGTATAACTGTCCAGCCGCGCCGTCAGGACAGGGTCGCCGCTGGTAACATGCTCGACGAGATCGGAACGATGCACGGCGTTACGCCGGGTCAGATAGGTATTGACCATCGCGATCCCGAACGAGCCGCCTAACTGCCGCATCATATTATTCAACGCCGTTCCCTGGGGGATATCCCGCGTCTCCAGCGAGGAGATCGCCAGGGTGGAGAGGGGCACGGTAACGATGGCCAGCCCCACACCCCGCCAGATCAGCGAGAGCGAGATATCCCAGAAACCAGCATCCAGATCCTCATGCGAAAGCTGCCAGGTAAAAACGATGAATAGGAGCATGCCGGTAGTGATCATGACCACGGGTGAGATACCGCGCTGCAGCAGCCGGGCCGATACCAGCAGACCGCCGATGGCGAGGATCGCGCCTGGGAGTAATAATAGGCCTGTTTGGGTCGGCGTAAAGCCCAGCAGCCGTTGCGCATAAACGGGCGTGAGATACACGGAAGAATAGATGCCTACGCCAGAAACCAAAGTGAGTATCGCTGCAACGCTTAGATTCTTGCTCTTAAGCACCCGCAAATTAACCACCGGACTCCTCGTCTTCAATTGCCACCATATGAATACGCCGATGCCGGTTACCGCCAGTACGGTAAGTACGACAATATAGTTGGCCGAGAACCAGTCGTCCGTCTCGCCCCGTTCCAACACAGTCTGTAAAGACCCCACGCCTATCGCCAGCAAAAAGATGCCGAACCAGTCGATACTACCGGTTTTCGATTTCACGGGCGGCTCACCGAGCAGGCGCGAACAGATTATGACAACGGCAAGACCGATGGGCACGTTGATATAAAAGGTCCAGGGCCAGGAATAGTGTTCGGTGATAAAGCCACCCAGGGTAGGACCGATGGTGGGGCCTACGAAGACGCCTACACCAAAAAGCGCGCTGGCGATATTCTGTTTGTCCTTGGGAAATTGTTCATAGACGATGGCCGCCGATACACTCAGCAGCGCGCCGCCGCCCATGCCCTGTAAAAAACGGAAGGCTACCAATGTCCATATATTGGTAGCCTGTCCGCATAGAAAGGAACACACCGTGAACAGGATCACCGAGCCGATATAGTAATTGCGCCGGCCCAGTTTCCCCGCGAGGAAACTGGTAATTGGGATCACGATCACATTGGCGATGGCGTAGGCCGTGATGACCCACGACGTGTCCTCCAATGTCGCTCCCAGATTTCCACTCATGTATGACAAAGCCACATTGACGATCGACGTATCGATCAGTTCCATCACGGCTGCGGCGATCACCGTGATCATCAGTACTGTCCGGTTCATATTTATTCCCTGCTGCTATTGATGATTTCCAGCGCCTGCTCGGGTGAGCTCAAAAAGACTTTATAAAGGTCGTCTGTCCCCGCAACCCGGATCTCGAGACGGTCTTCGCTAAGGGCCTTGACGAGATCTTCGGCCACAACCTCGGGTTTGATGCCCAGGTGACCGTTGATCTGGGTGGAGAATTCGGTGTCGACTAGCGGCGGCATCAGTTCGAAGACTTTGATATTCGTGGATCGCAGGGTGTAACGCAGGGATTGGGTGTAAGAACGCAGGGCTGCCTTGCTCGCAGCATAGGTCGCGAGACGGGCTCCCGGCGCAAACGCTACTATGGAGGTCACATTGACGATGGCCGCCTGGGCCTGACGCCGGAGCAACGGCAAGAGTTTTTCATTGAGCCTGATGATCGATAAATAGTTGGTCAATATTTCCTGCCCTGCCTTGTCGTAACCCGCCGCCTGCTCGGCGGCGAGATCATAGACAAAGGCCTTACCGGCATTGTTGATGACGATGTTGAGATCGGGATGTTCGCGATACACCTGTTCGACGAGCCGATCCACATCCGCTGCATCCGAGATATCGCCCACGATGGCCGTGGTATTTTTCAATTTGGCGGCTGCGGCTTGCAAACGCGCCGCATTTCTCCCGGTGATGACCACCTTGTTATCGGCGCTAAGCAATTGAGCGATAGAAAAACCAATGCCGGCGCTGCCACCGATGATGAGAATTTTGTTGTTGGACGTTTTCATGATCTTCTGTTTTATATAATATACCGATCGGTATATTTTTGGATAAAAAAATTCAAACTGAAAGGTCGCCGGCTAGCCTTTAGAGTCCCCGGATCAGCTGTTCGATCGAATCGATCACAGACCTGGCATACGCCGGCTTGCCCGTACCTCTTCCGATGACGATCATGCCCTCGAGCATGGCGATAATGGTGAGTGCGACCTGCTCGCTATTCACGGCGGATCTGAATTCACCGGCGGCCTTACCCTGGTCGATGAGGACGACCATCCGTTCCTTCCATTGGATCAGCGCGGCGCCGGCCTTCGCCCGTAAGCCGGGATGCGTGTCGTCGGCATCTACGATGGTATTAAGCACAGGACATCCACCCGTGGGCAGGTCATGATTGCCGCGGTTCGTGTACACCTCTACATATACCAGCAGCTTGTCGCGATAGCTCGGGTATTGGTCCATCGCCTTTTTGATCGCCTCCTGTACCTTTTTATAAGAGTAATCGAAACAAGCCAGCGCGACCTCGTCCTTGTCCGCGAAGTTGCCGTAGATACTACCCTTGGTAAGGCCCGTAGCATCGGTCATGTCGCTGAGGGAAGTGCCGGAATACCCCTTGGTATTGAAGACCGGTGCCGCCTTCTCGATGATGAATTGCCGTGTACGTTCTGCCTTATTCATGCTATAAAATTATACCAATCGGTATAATTTGCAAAATTTATTTTTCCGTCCCGGGCATTTGCCAAAGCCGGTGCCAAAGTCGATCACGCCGGCATCAACGGCGGCGCCACGAACTAGCACGTATATTGCGGCCGGGCCGTTATGCTCTTTTCCGGGCCGGGCCTTTCAGGGTCCGGCCTTTTTATTATCTTCAGCGGATGAACGCACCTAGCCAACGCTACTATTCCCTGGACGTCTTCCGGGGAGCCACCGTCGCCTTTATGATATTGGTCAACAACCAGCCGGGAGCCGCCTATGGACCGCTGGATCATGCGCCCTGGCATGGACTCACACCCACCGACCTCGTGTTCCCCTTTTTCCTTTTTGCAGTGGGCAACGCGCTGGCATTCGTGATGCCGAGATTCGAAAACCAGGGCACAAAAGCGTTTATG
>JAICXX010000231.1 GCA_025934485.1 Chitinophagaceae bacterium | reverse complement strand
GTAAGCAGTTTCATCTTGCGGGCGTTTTGGCGCGGGAGACCCAATCCGGCGGGGTGGTGCCGGCCTGGCGCAGGAGGAGGTTCAGCTGCGCGGTATGGTGCTGGACGTGACGCATATTGTACAGCAGCAGCTCGAAGAGGCTGAAGCTCTTGTACTCTGACGTAAAGTGTTTATGCAGCAATTCTTCGGCGGTGTTGGCCTGCAATTGCTGTTCCAGCCTTTTGCGACCATGGTGGAGGAAGCCCAGGACCTCTTCCTTTTTGTAGATGCGGTCGGGCAACGCACCGTCTTCGAATTCGCTCAGGGTGAAGGGTCTGGGCGGATGGTAGTCCTTTTCCATCGGCGTGTCGGATAGATAATAGTCTGTCCAGAAGGTTGTGTGGTAGGCGAGATACCAGAATCTCGGGTGTTGGTCCCACTGGTCATCGGGGCACGCGTGGATGGCGTTTTCGAGCATGTCGAGGGCCGCGCCGAATTGCTGGCCTATCAATTCCGGGATGGTTGCTGACATAGTAAAGCGAATTTACTACCCCATAGGCATATAGGCAACTGCTTCAGGTTCGAGGGTATGCAGGGGTTGGTTTTGGCAGAGCGGTTTTGCAGTATTTGGTTTGGCGGGGCTTTGTTTGATACTTTTTTTTGATGCGGCCGTGGCCGGTTTGACGGATGCGGGCTGTTTGCTGACGGCAGCCGGCTGTCTACCGGTGGTGACCAGCTTTTTTTCCCGCTTCATCCGTTCATAGGGCGTCATGCGCTGTTCCCGGGTCAGCGGTGCTGTTTTTCTTTTACCCGGTGTGGACCCGATCCTGGCGACGACGATGGCAAAGCCGATGATCAGGCCCAGCAGCGTGATGACATTGCCGGGGAGATGGATCGTCCCCGAAAAAGGCAGCGAGACGTCCGCGGCGACACCCAGCGAGTCGATGCCGTTGCGGACATTTCTGGGGAGGTGGTCATGCACCACGTAGGAGATCAGGCCGGTGGTTGCCGCAGCGAAAAAAAAGAAGAACATTCCGACCAGCACGGCACCCAGCCTGGGGAGCGTCTGCCGCCATGTCGTCCCGCCGAGACCGGAAGGGAAAACCAGGATCACCGCCCCATAGACGAGGAAGAAAAGGGCCGCTACCAGGACCAGATCGATGGTGACGGGCAGATGAATGGGAATGTCAAAAATAATGAGGCTGGGGCTGATCGTCGCCTGGCCGGAAATGCCCGGGAGCAGCTGCGAGATCAGGTATTGGCCCGGGTAGAGACAGGCCAGAAACAGCAGAGACGCGATAACCAAAGCGGGAAAAGGTCTTTCCTTTTTACCGCGAGTTGTAGTTGCCATAAAATTTGTTTGGTAGATCTCGTCATCAGAAGCTGTAGCGTTGTTGGAACAAATAGTGTACCATTTGTTCCAGTCGAATGCTTAATTTTCCGGTATCATGAATACCCAGTCCTTTTCGCTCGAAGTCTCTGCCGCCATTGGTGCGGTGACGGCGGAGTATGTGTTGCCCGAAAAGCCCGCATGCCTGATGACCCTTGCCCATGGCGCAGGCGCGGGCATGTATCATCCCTTCATGGTCTCGCTGGCGACGGCGCTGGCGGAGGTGGGCATCGGAACCATGCGATTCAACTTCCCTTTTACCGAGGGCAAAAAAGGAAGACCGGATACTCCCGCCGTCGCGCATGCCACCATCGCCGCGGCGCTGAACCGGGCCCATGCCGACCATCCATTATTGCCGCTGTTTGCCGCAGGTAAATCCTTCGGGGGACGGATGACCTCGCAATACCTCGCCGAACATCCCCGCTCCGAAGTGAAAGGGATCGTTTTTTATGGTTTTCCCTTGCATCCGCCCGGTAAGCCCGGTACGGAACGGGCGGAACATCTGAAAAGGATCAAACTTCCTATGCTTTTTCTGCAGGGCACGAAAGACGATCTGGCCACCTGGGACCTCATCTATTCCGTGTGCTCGTCGCTCTTTAAAGCGAGGCTTGTACAATTGGAAGGCGTGAACCACGCGTTCAAGGCCGGCAAAAAAGACGTAATGGTCCTGCTCGTTGCGGCGACAAAGGACTGGATGCTGCGGTAATGTTTCAGCACCACCGATAATATCTTTGGCCCAAAAGCCCTTGTAATTGCCGCATTTGCCCCTCCCCGGGGTGTTGACTACGTCGTACTTTGGCGGGATAAACTTCTTTTATGGATCGACCATTTGTGAATAGATGCCCGGGCCTGCTATGGGCCCTCCTGTTTTTGCTGCCTGTCCTGAGCCAGGCACAGCGAGCCATAGGCTACAAACTGGACAAGATGCCGCCAGACCTGGAGACGGAACTGGCGCTAAGTGCATTGCCGCCGCATCTTCGTTCCGGCGCCACCGTTTATCTTTTGGATCCGGATAAAGGATATTACGCAGTGCGTCGCGGGACGAGTGGATTTGTGTGCTTTATCGACCGGACGGACTGGGAGTGGGGAGAATTCCGCAAGGACATTTATGCACCCATGGGGTATGATCCGGAAGGGGCGCGGACCATCTTTCCCGTTTTCCGCGATGTGGCAGCGATGCGGGCCGCGGGAAGGCTCACGGGTTTGCAGATCAGGGACACGGTGATCAGCCGCTATCATCGCGGCGTCTATAAAGCGCCGGGGAGGGCCGGGCTTTCCTATATGCTGGCGCCCATCATGCGGGTCTACACGGGCAAGCCCGGCGATGAGTCGGTGATGACGATGAGCATGCCGCACTATATGTTCTATGCCTCCTATGTCACGGGCGCCGAAATGGGTATCGACAACGACTCGCCCCGGGGGCCCTGGTGGATCAACTCGGGGGATGCGGTGATGGGCAAGGGTAAAGGCCCGGTGGGCTTTGTCGTCATGGCTGCCGGCGAGACCCAGACGGCTAAGATCGTCAAGGATGGACATGCGCTTTTGACGCGTCTGGCCGCCTATAGCCCCTATTTTAAGCCGGACGAGATGAAGATGCATCAGTGAACGGCGGTTACCGGATGAGCACCACGGTTCCTCTTTTGTTGATCACACGACCGGTGTAATCGGTTCCTTTAGCTTCCCACATATACGTGCCGCTATCCTGCAATCTTCCCTGGACGCGGCCATCCCACCCCTGACCCATTTGGGTCGTGCCAAAGATCAGCTGTCCCCAGCGGCTGTACACACGGAAATAATCGAGTGTCGCCATGCCAAAGCACACAGGCCGTAACAGATTGTTGCTTTCGCCACCCGGTGTAAAGGCGTTTGGCACATAGATATCCGCCCGGGCATTCGCAATGGTCACATTCACGGTGCCGGTACCATTGCAGCCGAAGCTATCGGTGGCACTTACCCGATAGGTGATATGGGTGATCCCCGGCGGGAATCGGGCGACAGGATCGGCTATGCCGGGGTTGCTGAGATCGGTGGAAGGCGACCATTGATAGTCGTCTTTGTACGGGTCGTTGGTGAATGCCTGGAACTGCAATGGCTCATCGACGACCACCAGGGTGTCGTTACCGGCATTTACCTTGATAGACGGGACGACGGTCACGGCAAAGGTGTCGGCGACAGATATAGGACAGCCTGCATTCACGATATGGAGGATATAATTCGTGGTTTGGCCGGGGGCGGCAAGCATATTCGCGGTAAATGGCAAGGAGGAGATCGAGCCATCGGTTCTGCCGGGCCCACGGCCGCCTCCATCGGCAAACAAGCCGGAGCCCTCCCAGCTGTAGTGGGTGCCGGTGGCAATAATCGCCTGCAGCGGCACCGTTTCACCAAAGCACACGGTGGTGTCGGCGGGATCGATGTTCGCCTGGGGAAGGGCGCCGGGATAGAGGTCGACGAATAAGCTGCCTGTAAGGGTCGCGCAGCTATTCTGCTCGCTGACAACCACCGGACCGGGTTGTGCGCCGACCTTGACGACGATAGAATTGGGGCTGGCTCCCGGGGTCATGGTCCAGCCGGCCGGAACCGACCAGTTGACCGAAGCGCCAGCCAGTGAAGGAACGGAATAGGTCTCTATGCTGTTGGCACAGGCCACAGTATCACCGCTTATCTGGAGTCCTCCACAGTTGTCCCTAAGTGCAAAATAGGCATAGGCAAAATGACCGCCCGGCACACAATTGTCCGCTTCAAAGGTCAGCGATACCTGCCTGCCCCGGTAAGCGGAAAGGTCGAAAGTGACCTCGGTCCAGCCTTTTGTCCAGACGTCCTGCAGATGCTGGTCCGGATTCTGGGCGTTGGGTGAAATGTTCGGGGTGGGAACGGGGCTGGGGGAGAAGCCGTTCGCCCGTGCCGCCGCAGAATCCAGCTCGGAACCGTTCGTTGGCAGATAGTAGGCCGGCGAAGCACAGGTGATCACCCCGGCAGGCGTAGTCACGATCGCCCGCGCCATGGGCTGATCCTGGGAGGCGTGGGTACCATTCTCCAGCACCATAGCATAGGCATAGGTCATGGTATAGGGCAAGGTGGCAGGACCTTTCGGTACATTGATGAGATAGCTTATCCCCCGAACATAGCCGCCCAGCGGCCCACTGCTGGCCTGATTGCCCGGCTGTCCGTTTGGATCGCCGGACTGGTGTATGGCAACAGATGTCGACCCCAGTAAGATGGAATAATTGTAAGCATAGCCATTGATGGTGGGGATGGTTGGGAAGTTCCCAAAGGGGTCTGTCCCCTGGCTGGTGATGACCTGGATGCCCTTCACCCCTGGCAGATCGTATTCCGGGAGGGCCGATACACCGTTGGTCCCATTGGGGGCATTTTGGTTGGAATCGTAGACGACGACGATCGCGCCCGGGCCGTTACCCGCCTTGTTGTTACCGGTATAGGCCTGCCAATGGGTGAGATTGGTGGCGGAGAAATTGATATTGATCGGGCAGGATTGCGTCTGTTCTGCCGAGGGCAGCGCAGCAAGGGTGGCTAGAACCACCGACCAAAAGATCTTTCCCGGCCAGACCATAGCAGTTGTTTGGGCTCCCTGTAAAGTTACTCCAATAGTAACGCAGGAAACGGCTTCGGGGTTGTTTATTTTGTCGGCGGCCGGAAGGCGCCCTTACCCGTGGTCAGGTAAGAAGCCAGGCTTGTCCTGATCCAATGCGTCCAGCCTGATTCGCAATCCTTGTAGCACTCGACGTCCGGCGTAAGCCCTTCGTGGGTGAACGTCAGCTCGGTGGTGCCGTTGGATTCCTTAAGATCAAAGACCAGCCGGGTATCGGTCCATTCGGCTTTATCGGAATACCAGGGCATATGGCAGTCGGTAACCAGCCAGACAAGCTTTTTACCCGGGATCAGCTCCGTTACGGTAAAGTTGAAGAAAGAATCGCCCGTCATCTTCACCGTAAACGTATCGCCCTGGTTATCGGCGTTTCCGGTAAAGGTTACGCCCCACCATTCGGGTATTTTGCTGATCTTTTTGATGGCCTCTTCCGCGGAGATGGTTGCGGAGATGCTGCTGCTGAAGCTGTTGTTTTGCATTTTTTTTATAGCAAAGCTAATGCGAGGGCGGCCGGGAGTATTGTACGAATCGGAAGTGCGCTTAGCTTGTAAAATTCCGGGTGCTGAGCTCGTTGAGGCTGTTTTGTAATTCGGTGGGAGTGGTGCCGGTGAACCGCTTAAAGGCCCGAAGGAAGTGCGACTGGTCGTAGTAATACTCATAGATATAGCGTTTGAGCATCCCGGGCGACATGCCTGTCGACCAGGCGTGGTAGAATTGTTTGAAGCGGACGATCTCCGCCAGGTTCTTGGCGCCGGTGCCGAGGTGTTCCGAAAATTTCCGGTGAAGCCAGCGGGCACTATAGCCGGTTTCTTTTTCCAGCTGTGCCACAGTGGTCAGACCACGGGTCGCAGTTATGCGTTGGATGCAGTAATCGTAGATGGGGTCAGCCGGATTCTTGTCCAGCTGGCGGAGAAGAAAGTCTTGCAGAAGGTCCAGCTTTTTTGTGCTATCGTCGCCCCTTTGGGTTAACTGCGTGTTCAGGTTTGCGGCCTCGTTGCCGGTGAGGGCCGTGAGGTCCGTGATCTCGTTTTGGACATCCGCGTATTTGAGATGAAAGAAACGATAGGCGCCCAGTGGGTTGAATTCGATGATGATGGTGCCGGTGTTGGTGTCCTCGTATGGGTCCAGGATCACGGGTGTATCGATGAGACCGGTGAGTGCGAGTTCGTTCTCGCGTTGCAGGAAAGCTTTGGCGCCCACGCGCGCGGCTATGCCATTGCGGAAGGTGAGGGTCAATTTGAGGTTCGTATTGGGAACGATGAGCTTCCTTTCCTGCGCGGGAAGACGGCCGCTGCTTTCAAACACCCATATCCTGGCGATGTAGGGGGCGAGCACTGGATGCGCCGGAATTGCATTAAAGCGGAAGTACGTCATCTGTTGCCGTTGATTGCTTTAAAGATAACACTATTCCAAAGATGAGCGTAACCGGGCGGCCGATTCGCCATCGCCGTGCTGACCGCGTGAATGTTCCGCTATTTTAGATCGGGGTAATAGCGGAAGATCAGGTCCTTTTCATCGTCTTGCAATTCTTGCAGCAAGATCGGGTTGTCTTGTGGCCTTAGATCTTTTTGATTGATGCGATTGATCAGGCTCCAGTCTTTAATGGGGCTTTTAGGGGTGGCGTCAGGAGGTTCATGCGCAGGGACATCGTAGCGGGTGAAATCGATGACCTTCTCCGGCGTATTTTTATGCCAATCGTGAAGCAAAGCAAGCCGGAAGGCCTTATTCTGAAACCATCTTATTTCGAGATTGTTATAGGAATCCCCCAGTCCGCATCCTCTTTCCACGAACCTGTAGCTCCAATCGTCATTATTCCTGTAGTGGTTTCTCCAGGCATTCCCAAATTCACCGAAGGTGACGAATCTAACATCCGGCCATCGTTTCAGGGTGTCGCCTACCCACATTTTTAAAGCGTTACAGATAAATTCCTTTCCTATCTCGTACACCAGCTGGGCTTCCCATATATTGGTGACCCAGCCAAATTTATTCAGCTCGTATCCTTTGTCGAAATGAATGGACTGGGTATGCATGACTTCCCTGTTGCCGAGATCCAGCCCCCATCCTATATAGGTTTCGATGGGGCCAACGCCGCGGCGGCTATTGTATCCGGTGATGGCATGTCCATTGGAGCCGCTTTGCCGCGCACAGATGAAATCTACTGTCCAGCCATCGAGATTTACGCAGTCGATAAAATCTTTTTTTCCCTGGGCGGGCTTACAAAAATGCTCCGTGGATGGATAATAGGGATAAGAAGGCGAGCCGTCTGCCCCGCCTCCGTCAACATTATGCTGGCTCCAGATGACAGCCTGTGCGACGTGGATATCCTCTTTTTCCGCCAGATATTTCAAGCTATCCGCGGGCAGGAAACCGCCGATGATGGATTGCGGGCGATAACGGTTGCCCACAAAACCGCCAATGGTCCGGATCGCTTCGGAGATCTCTTTATTGATCCTTTCCCGGGGCAAATACATGGCAGGGAAATAACCGGGAAAATACGTCACCTCGTCGCCATACTTCGCCTGGCAGGCGGCTGCATAGTCTCTTATTTCGCAATAATTTTTTCGTTTGTCTTCGAGAGCGTTCATCGTAAAACCCCAGGTAAGCCGGCCATTCGGGTTGTTTTCGGCAAATGCCTCCCTCATGGCACGTACGCCTTCCAGGGTATGCCAGTTGCTTTCATCACGCGGGAGCAATTTTACGTCTCTCGACACTTCCCAGGGTGTGGTACGGATCATGATGCAGAAGGTGATGAACCGTCGGCCGATGAGGGGAAGAGGGCCCGACAACCCTGGCGGCATCGTCTTCAATACTTCAGGAACGGCTAACAACCCCGCACCGGACAGCGCGGTGTTTTTTATAAATGAACGTCTTTGCATATCCTTCTAATGAGTGCTTTATCTTCTTCCGGCAGATTGTCCGGCGGGACAGGCTGGTCTTGTTTCCGAAGCCCTTTTTGATTGATCTCACCCAGCAGGCTCCAGTTCCTGGTGGTGCCTGACACCGGTTCTTTGGCCGGCAGATCATAGCGCGTGAAATCGATGACTTTTTCGTCGTTCCCGCTAATGCCGCTGAGAAGCGCCAGCCGGAAATCCTTGTTCATAAACCACCGGATCCTTTTATCCTTATCCGAACCGCCGATGCCGGAGCCCGTTTCTTCAAACCGGTAATTGAATGAATTTTGTTTATAATGTTTCCGCCAGATCAGTCCGAATTCGCCCTGGGTTATGCATCGAACTCCGGGCCACCGTTTTTTGATCTCCTGCAACCATAGCGTCATATCGCCGGCATCATAAGGCAGGGAGAGTTCCCAGCAATTGGTGACCCAGGCGAACCCATTTAGCTCAAATCCCTTATCGAAATGGATAGCGGTAGTATGCATCATCTCTTCCAGACCCGTTTTAAGGCCGTATCTGCCCAGGGTTTCAATAGGGCCAACGCCCATCCTGCTGTTGAAGCCGCCCTGGAAACCGGCTCTTCTCGCCGCTAAAAAATCAACGGTCCAACCATCGAGGTTTACACAATCGACGAAATCATCCTTCCCCTGGGCTGGTTTACAAAAATGCTGC
>JAICXX010000274.1 GCA_025934485.1 Chitinophagaceae bacterium | reverse complement strand
GCTAAAGCCTTTTGACTTCTTCAAGTTCAGAGCGGAATTGAATTTCGGCGTGGGAAGAAAAATAGTGGATAACATCACGGGATACGGCGCCCTGGTTGGGAAACCCTATCAGTTTGGAAAACTCAGTATGTTCGTCGGTGGTTTTCAGCATTACGACTATTATGACACCAAGGCCTTCGAACTGTCGACGATCGCCTTCGGGCCCGGTGTCATTACCAGGGTACCTTTGGGCAGGTCGTCCAATCTTGATGTCAATCTTCATCTGGCCTATGTGCCCTTTGCCGGAAGCAGCGTGGGCCCTGTCACCGACACGTCCTTCTATAGGGATTACCGTTTCGCTTATGGATGGGAAGGAAAACTGGAAGCCGCCGTCAATATAGGCAAATATGGGTCTGCGAGCCTTTGGTATTACTATTATTTCATCCATTCGTTCAACAACACCGGCAAGGATGAATCCCCCATCAATACCCTTGGCAATAACCATATTAGCGTCATCCGGCCCCGGCTCGCTGTCCATGTCTACAAAACGATGAGTGTCGGATTGGAACAGATCATCTATTTGAACGACCACTACCAGGCGCCCTACGCGCCCTTGCATTACACCCAAACGGAACAACGGATATTCGTGATATTTAACTGGGAAGACCCGCAAAGACGCGGTCGTTATTATCTGTAGCGCCGATTATCTGAACGTATAGATTATTCCCGGCATCAGGGTCCCATTAAAATAATCCAGGTTGAAGCTCAACGTATTTTTCTTCTTCGCCTTTTCGAGCTGGAGCTTTGAATAGCGGTGGTAGTTATTGACGACCTGTCGTCCGGTGAGGAAGCCGAGCGCCGCGCCCACCAGGACATCGGAGATCCAATGCTGGTTCTGGACGATCCTGCTTAGTCCTATCGCGGTCGCGGCCGAATAGGCTACGATCGGCACGACCCGGTATTGGCGATATTCCATGGCAAAGACGGTCGCCGCAGCAAAGGCGACGGTGGTATGTCCCGACGGAAAGGATTCAAACGAAGAATTGTCTTTTTTCAGAAAATGGTAAAAAGGGCCGTGAAATACATGGCTGTTCTGGCCTGTCACGGCATCATAGTAAGACGGTCGCTGCCGGCTGGTCAGGTATTTCAGCACGGTCTCGATCGCCGCCCCCGTTAGATAAGCCTGCGTCGCCAGCAGGGTGGTTGTCTTTTCCTTGTCCTTTTTAAAAAGAACCCCATAAGCTCCAAGGGCGACAAGGGTATAGGTCTCATATAAGCCCCCGAAGTTCGTGACATAGGTGCTGGCTGAAACCACCGATCTATTCGTCCGGATCTGCTCGACGGCAAATTTATTCACCGGTTTGTCTGCAAATAGGACTGCCCCGGTCGTCACTGCCGCAAAGGCCCCTATTCCAAGCCATTCCCGCCTCGTGGCCCTGAACGGTGCGGTCCACTGCTGCTTGATGTCGTCGGCTACCAGTGTCATGTAGACACGTGGCGTTATTCTTGTGTTCTCGTTGTAATAGGACGGACTAACCTTGTTCTTTTGCTTCGCACCCGTACTGTCCGGGTTCTTGGCGAGGCTATCCAGTTTTTTCGTCAGGGAATCGGTTTTCTGGGCAGAAGCCAATACCGGCATCAGCAATAAAAGAACCGCAAGTAGCCTAAACAGATAGCGCATGGGCTGGGTTTATTAGACCAAAGGCATTTTGCGTGCCACATCTTTCGCCCCCTAAAAAGTCTTGACAAAAGATAACCCTAACTGCCCGCTATTGTAGGTCGGCATCAGCACGGTGACCTTGTCCGCGTCCTTGGGCTTGCCGCCAAAAAGGTGCTGCATTTTGGGATACAGCCAGTACGCCAGCCGCGTGGAAGCGATCCCCACCCCGGCGCCGGCCATGACATCACTCATCCAATGCTTGTCATTGTACATCCGCAGCAGACCCGTAGCCGTAGCCATCGCATACCCGGCAACCCCATACCAGGGCGAGACATCCTTATATTCCAACCGCATGAACTCGGCACCGGCAAAGGCCTCGGCCGTGTGCCCCGAAGGAAAGCTCTGGTAATCCGATCCATCCGGCCGCAGCTCATGCGACCAGCCCTTCACCGAGAACACGGCCCCATTGGCGAAAATATTCGCCATAAGCAAAATGATCGTCCGGTCTTTGAAATTGTGCGCCCCGTGAATACCGGCGGCATTCAATGCATACACACTCAGCGTCGGCGCAAACATAAGGTAATTGTCGATGTGGAACGGCTTGTGCGGGTCGTCCTGCCAGACCTGCTCCTTGACCTCGCCATTCACTTTCTGCAGCATCCCGTTATGGACTGCCGTCGTCCCATAAGCGATCATCGCCACGGGCAAGAGAAACTGCTGCACAGGAAAAGGCTTGTTCAGCTCAACGGCCTTCTCCCAGTCATATCGCCTGGGCAGCGTGTCCGGCCGCGAACCCAAGCCCTTGGTCATACTTATTTCTCGTATAGTGTCAGGGGCTTGCCCATAGCCCCATTGATACAGGACTAATAGCCATGCTACGGTAGAGAGCTTCCTCATAGATTAATGTTAACAGCAAAAATCTTAAGAAAATTGCACAATGTCCTGTTAAAGTGCCGCTTAGACCGCCGGCAATTTATATCCGTTGTGATATTCCTTCATAAGATATTGACGGTTAACATCATCGTCTGTAAACTGCCCCGCCGCCTTGTCCCAGGTAAGCCGCTTTCCGCTCCGGAAGCTGATATTCCCCATCTGGGCTACCGTCGCCACATGAGCCCCCGCCTCGATCGAACAATGCAGGTCCTCGAACCGCCGGGACCGCACCACGCCGACATAATTGGCCCAATGCTTCACCAGACCGTCGTCCGATACCTTGGCCAAAGGCTTGCTTACCTTGTTCTTGCTTTGTCTTTCTTCGATGACCTCCCAGCCGTTGCGGTTGAGGATCAGCGTTGCATTATTCCCGATATACGCGATCCCGTGATCGCGGCCATAGCTGCCATTGTCGATACCCATCGCATGGTCCCACACCAGGTTGAACCCATCGAATTCATACAAGGTCGTCAGCGTGTCGGGCGTCTCCTCATACAGGTCGGGGTAGGCGAAATCGCCACCGAGCGCGGCAATGCTCTTGGGAACATCCGCCTTCATTCCCAACAATCCGTAGTCCAGCAAATGCACACCCCAGTCCGTCATCAACCCACCGGCATAATCCCAGAACCAGCGAAAATTGAAATGGAACCGGCTGGAATTGAAGGCCCGCGTAGGCGCGGGTCCCAGCCACATGGCATAGTCCACACCCGGAGGCGGCGCGGAATCCGGCACCACCGGCCCCGGCTTCATCCAACCCTGGTAACACCAGACCTTGACCGTCCGGATATTCCCTAACTGTCCCGAGTAAACGAATTCGACGGCGTCCTTGAAATGCTGCTCGCTCCGCTGCCATTGTCCCGCCTGTACCGCCCGGTTGTATTTCTTCGCCGCCGCCACCATCGCCCGGCATTCGCCGATGCTGTTACCCACCGGCTTCTCGCAATACACATCTTTGCCGGCCATACACGCCTCGATCATGATCAGCGCATGCCAATGGTCCGGTGTGCCGACGATTACCACATCGATATCTTTTTGCTCTAGTAATTTCCTATAATCCCCATATGTCCTGATGCGGCTCGTATCGATATTCATTTTCGCCAGATCCTTCATCCGCTTGTCGAGCACGTTCTTATCGATATCGCAAAGCGCGACTACATTGACACCTGGCTGCTTCAGCGCTGCCGTGAGATCGGCAAAACCCATCCCGTTGAGCCCCACGGCGCCTACATTGATCTGGTCGGAAGGCGATACCCGGGGGAACCGCGGGCCCAATAAAACGCCGCCCGCAAGGGCGGCTGATTGTTGCAAGAAATGACGACGATTATTTTTCATATGAAAACAGCGCAGGGTTAACTGCGCTGCACCAATATACTGAAAATTACTTTTAGCTTTTCTACATCTTTCTTACCAACGTGATCACGCCCGTTCCCATTTGGATCTGGCTCGTGGTCGTATCAGAGCCCGATACCGTCATTCGCAGGGTGTCGCCGCTGATGACGAAACGCCCGCCCTGGCCCTGGCTCGACGAAGTGATACCGGCAGGCAGCAGACCGCCATTGGGGAAATACAACGAATCCGTCCCGATGAGCTTATAGCTGACGTTCATGGAGGTGGCCGGAAGCGTCGCACTAAACGGCGTGGTCAGCGTATCATAGATCTTCCCCTGATAATAAGCATACGTGGTAGCCGTAGAGCTTACCGAATAGGCAAGCGAATTCACGTCCATGGAGTCCATGGTGAAGGTGATGCTACCAGAATTATTCTGGGTGATATAATTGGCATAGGTGACCGTCGAATCGCCGCTCACTACCGCATTCACCTGCGTCTGCGTACTCATATTCACAAAATTCCAGGTGCCGGTCACGACATTCGAGGGTGGAGCGCTCGATTTCTTGCAGGATATCGCTATCGTCAATAAAGCGCCGATAGCCGCGGCTACAAAAGTCACCCTCATAGGAGTTTATGTGCAAGAACGAAAAATGATAGGCGCTTATTGCATTAACAAAAGAATCACACACTGCCCTCCGCCGAATATACCCTGCAGACCGGCCTCGCCGCCGACCTCGTAGGCAGCCTGGCTTTCTATACGTCAAGCGAACCCAATGTGAATATCTCCTTCACCGAACCCACTACAACAAACGGGTTCGAAGCCATCCCCCCCCGGCTGGGGCGGCGGCATCTTCGCTAACCTCGGCGAGGTGTTCTAGCGTATTTTAATGATGAAAGGCCGTGTCCACTAAGGTTTGGGAATAATCCTGATAGTAGACATTCTTGCCAGCCGTCGTGTCCGTAACAAAGTCTTCGATCCGCACCACTCCGACACCCGGGCTAACGTAATAGTTCGTTTGCTCCAGTGTGATGTTGTTACAGTTCTGGATGATCTCGGAATTCACATAGCAAGGATAACCGGCTACCTGTACCTGGTTGGTATAACCATATTGGTTATAATACACCGGGCAGGCGGGATTCGTATAGTCCGTATAACCCTGGCCTATCGGTCCATTTTGATTCACCAGCGCAAACATGGTATAGGACTGGAAGGCAGGACTGTCTACTTCATAAATAGCGTAGTTGTCAGGGCTCACGGCAATATAGGCACCATTAAACCACCCGTTGAGGTTGTTCATCTCGAGATATACCGTTCCGGTATTGTCCTGGACGGCGGTTTTAGTCGCGACCATGGTATCCTTATAGGGAGTTCCCGGAACGATCACCGGAGTGAAATTTGGCGTGTCTGTCCATACGGAATCCACATAGTACCAGGTATTCCCGGCAGTCGTAGGAAACAAACTCTGGGGGCCATAACCTGCGGACGGGCCGGAACTGTTCTTGTGGCAACTTACAAAGATCAGGGTAACTACTGCGATCAAGGTGAAAGCTAATGCTCTTTTCATATCGAAGGATTTCAGGCGGTTAGACAGGCCAAATGGCCATACGTTTAACGTTGAATTGTTAATAAAATTTTAAAAATAGTGGTTTTTGAACCACAGACTAGTGATAATCAACCATACGTGCAAATGGAATGCCGAGTTGCCTAACGGAGCCGCATTCGCTCCCAGTATTCCTCCAACCGCTCCTGGAACTGATACTGAAAAGCCGCTTTCAACCGCGGCTCCGATACCCCCGATTGCCAGATGAGCACAGGAAGCGCGATGGACCTGCCGGGATGATGCTGCAGAAAGATACGCACCGCATAAGCAGCGTCGAGCTCTGCCTGAGTAGGAAATTGACCATATATAACAGTCTCTTTAACAATGATGTTTGTCTGCATAGGGCAGGTTTAAAGTCCTATATACGAACCTATCGCCCTTCCGGTTTCGTAGATCGATAAGGAAAACCCCTATGTCGCGCGAAATCCGCTTCGGCGGATTCACTGAGGCCTTTGAAAATTAATTATGATTCGAAGTAAATCCCGCCGGCCCCCCGCCCCCAAATAAAAAAACCCTCCGGCAATTACCGAAGGGCCTCGTGGGTCGTACAGGATTAGCTTCGCTGATCCTTGGCCTCCGGCGGTTCCCTTACCCAAGGCCCCACGCCCGCTTCGCGTGCGGGCCTTTTTCACGCGTCCGGGCCTGCGAGCGAGCTCGCGTCCTACCACATGAAAAAGCCCCCCGGCATTCGCCGGGGGGCCTCGTGGGTCGTACAGGATTCGAACCGGTGACCCCTACCATGTCAAGGTAGTACTCTAACCAACTGAGCTAACGACCCGATTCAACCGCGACAAGAAGATCTTTTTGTCAAGCGGGGCGTGAAGGTAGGAATTTTTTTAGATTTATAAACATTGTTGTCCGGATAAATCCGGGTTAAAACGGTTGTAGCCCTTTATTGATAGAGATTACAGCCTAAATACAGTGGTTTCAAAATGAGGGGTAGGCCCCCCGGTTTACTACGGTGTAAAGGCGAAGGAGGCATTGTCGGTCTTTCTCCACGCCTTGTAGGTATCTCTGATAAAATCCAGTAGCCCTACGTAACTCATCAGGTGCAGCCGGATAACGGTGATC
>JAICXX010000099.1 GCA_025934485.1 Chitinophagaceae bacterium | reverse complement strand
GAGCCACTTTCCCAGCGTTTTCCTTGGCTTGCTGTATATACCGGTATGCCTGTATTGGAGAAACTCCATACTTCTCTATTAAATGCTCTACTATCTCGGGCGTAGGTTTCTCCTTTGACAACAAGACATACGCCTGGTTGATCCGCCGGGCTAGTTCCGAGTTCTGCGCCCTTTCCATTTGTCATAAATATACTACCTTTTATGATATTATCAAAATCTTCCTCTCTTGACCGAAAATCGCCTCGAAAACAAAATGTTTGTGAGTGTGTACGTGGAGCTATCACGCCCCCCTGCGGTGTCCCCTTTGCCTTTGCCCTTACTTCTCCGTCCGCCTGTTGCACCGGCGCCTTCAGCCACCGCTCTATATACAGCAAGTGCCATTTGCACGCTGTATGCTTCTTCACCGCTTTCATCAACAGGTCGTGCGGGATGTCTTCAAAAAATGATTGGATGTCCAGGTCTATTACCCAGCTATACTTCCAACATCTCACCTGGGTTTGTTGCAGGGCGTCCTGTGCGCTCCGTTTGGGGCGATACCCATACGAATCCGTATGGAACACCGGCTCCAGCAGGATCTCCAGTTCTCGCTTCACTACTGCCTGCGCCACCCGATCAGATACTGTCGGTATACCCAGCGGTCGTTTCCCTCCACTCTTTTTGGGTATTTCCACCTGCCTTACAGCTTGCGGAAAATAGCTTCCCGAACTCATCCGGTTCCATAGCTTATACAGGTTGCCCTGTAGGTCTTCTTCGTATGCTTCCAGCGATACGTCGTCTACCCCATGACTCCCTTTATTCGCCTTCACCGCCTTGTAGGCCATTACTACCCGGTCAAACCGGATCGCAAACGGCTTCTGTTCTGTTTGTAACATCTGTCTTCTTCCTCTTTTGGAGTTGTTACCTATGTTCAAACCGACAATGCCAGCCCCTTCGCTCCACTGCCATTACGCAGTTTCTTCACTACTATGGGCTGGTCCGAGCCATAACAGGACCTTGGTATTTCAGCCTTGGGATTGTCGCCCCTTGAGCCTTTTCCCTTAACATCCCTGTTGTGGCTTCACACGTTCCATACATTAGCCTGCTGTCGGTTCACGCCACCTTTACCCCGGATGCCGCAAGGCCAGTAAACAGGTATCTACCTTGCTTATCCCGGCATATCAGAAGAACACCGGTTTTGACATCACCTATCTGCTAACGAGGCCTCTTCAATGGTTGATTTGCATTCGTCTCCCGACAGCTTACCTGACACTTGATAGTGCCTTTTGTCTTGTCGTTTACAACCCTATCTTTTGAATAGCATTGCACAAGATGGTTTGAAGCCTGCACCTGTATGCCGGCTCCGGCGGGCCTACCGCCATCTAACGTACAGCATCAAAGAACTTGTCTTCCTTTCTTTGTTCGTGTCACCCCTCTGAGCGCAGATTGCGAATGGGGTTAGCTCGTGCGGCACGGATCGCCTGAAGGCTTACTGTTAAAATGGCGGTGAGCGTAGCGCCAGCCGCGGCGGCGGCAAACATCCACCAGCTCAGGTGAATGCGGTAGGCGAAATTATGCAGCCATTTGTTCATCACCAGCGCCGCGAGAGGGGATGCGATCAGGATCGCGATGCCTACCAGCCGGATAAGATCGCGGGACAGCAGCAGGGTAACATTGGCAGTGGACGCGCCCAATACCTTTCGGATACCGATCTCCTTGATGCGTTGTTCCGCCGCGAAAGCGGTGAGCCCGAAGAGTCCCAGGCAGGCGATGAGGATGGCGATACCGGTAAAATACATCACCAGGGTCGAAGTACGTTGTTCCTTTTCGTAGTTGCGGGCGAAGTCCTGGTCGATAAAGCTATAGATGAATGGCGTGCCGGGGTTGATCCTGTTCCAGGTCTCCCGCAGATGGGTAAGTGCGGTGGAAAGATCCGCCGATTGGATCTTGGCGATCGCATAACTGTATCTGTTGCCAAAGAAATCACTCGTCGTGAAGCCATACGAGTCGATAGGTTTTTGAAGCCCTTCCGTATTAAAATCGCGGACGACCCCTACGATCCGCATCACATGCGTAGTACCCTGGAATTGATAGCTGATCTTTTGTCCTACCGCGTCTGCAAGCCTGAAGCCGAGTTTCTTAATGGCGGTGGTATTCAATACGAGGGCGTCGCTATCGGCTTTTACTTCCGGCTCGAGCTCCCGGCCGGCCAGAAGAGTTAGTCCGAGGGTCTGGAAATAATCCTTGCTGGTATTGGCCAGGAATATGTCTACCCATTCGTTCCCGCTTTTTCCCGGCGGATAAAAAAGCATGTCGAAAAGAGAAGGTATTCCCGGATAGGTAGCTCCGCTGGTCACGGATTTGACATACGCGCTGTTTTTGAGCTCATCGCGTAAAACGTTGTAGTGGCTGATGCTTTCTTTGGTCTGCAATGGCAGGACGATTTGCCGGTCCTTATCGAAACCCAGGTCCTGGTCTTTGAACAGCGTCATTTGACGGCCGACGACGATCGCGCCGAGGATCAGGGCGATGCTCACGGTGAATTGAAGCACCACGAGACTTTTGCGCAGCAGCGCGGCGGAGAAATGATGGATCAGCTTTCCCTTGAGTACTGCCACCGGTTTGAAGGAACTCAGGTAGAAGGCCGGATAACAACCCGAGAGAAGCCCGGCGAAAAGCGTAAGTCCTGCGATAACCAGGAGCAGCCGGGGTTCATGCCAGGGCTGCAGGTCTTTGCCTGTGAGGGTATCGAATACGGGTAGCAGGGCCGAGGTGAGAAGCATGGCGACGAGCAGTGAAAGCGCACAAAGCAGGAAGGACTCGCCCAGGAACATGCGGATCAACGAGCCCTGCAGGGCCCCCATGACCTTGCGGACACCCACTTCGCGGGCACGGTGTTCGGAGCGGGCGGTGGACAGGTTCATGAAGTTGATACAGGCGATTATCAGAATGAACACTGCTATGGAGACAAGGATATAGAGGGTGCGAATGCTGCCGTTGGTAGCGATCTCATTACCCATGTTGGAATGCAGATAGATATCTTTCACGGGTTGCAGCACCACGTTTCTCGCTCTGATAACTTTCAGGTCATCACCGCCGTGGCGGTAGTAAAAGGGGGTGAGCTTTTTTTCAAGGGCCACCGGATCGGCGCCGGGCCGCAGTTTGATATAGGTGTGAAAAATGTTCTCCATCCCCCAACTCCCGATGTGTGTGACCCAGGAGACCTCTGCGCTGTTCATGGACAGGAAGAGATGGGCGGGAATATGGGTATGCAGGTCTTTGTCCTGGAATACGCCACTAACGACATAGCCTATGGGCCCGCTGCCGGCATCCAGCTTTATCTCATGACCGATGGGGTCGGCATTGCCGAAGAGCTTGCCCGCCAGTGTTGCGGACAGAACCACGGTATTGGGGCGGTTTAATGCAGTGGCGGGGTCACCGGAAACAAAAGGATAGGATAACACGCTGAAAAAGGTGGAGTCTACATAATAGGCATTGGTTTCGCTGAATTTGCGATCTTCCCTGCCCTCGCGATTGCTCACGGTGATATTTTCCATTCCCATGAGCTTGAGCAGGCGGGTCGTCTGCCCGATCCCGGGCATATCGGCTTTCAGGGCCTGGGACATCGGGGCGGGTAACGAGGACCAGTCTCCGCTGGGGGATTGAAAGGCTACGCGATAGACCCGGTCCGCGTCTTTGAATTGCCGGTCATAGCTCATCTCGTCCAGCACATAGACCATGAGCAGCAAGCAGGTCGTGAGACCGATGGCCAGCCCGAGGATATTGACCAGGGAAAAGACCTTGTTGCGGCGAAGGTTACGAAAGGCGACGACGAGATAGTTCCTCCACATAGCAGGTTTTTTTGTTAGTTCCGCTAAGTTGATGCCAAAGCGGCAAATCTTTAGGATTCATGCGCTTATACATCGGTAAATACCATGGGCTGTCCTCTTTCGATACAGTTACTGTCCGTCAGGGCATCGTCATTCATGATAGGGGGAGACTGTGATCGCCTCGCCGCCGCCCGGCGTCAGGGAGAGCCGGATGCTGTCGGTGGATTCGACGATGCGGGTGGAGCGGATGAGATGGTTAGGGTTGTTCGTTATGTCGGCGGCGTCGCTGTAAAGGGTTGCGGCGTATCGGCCCGCGGGGAGAAAATTCAAGGTAAAGGTTGTATCGTGGGCGACGCTGCCATTGATGGCGCCGATCCACCAATCGTTCTTATTCCGGCGCGCGATGACGGCCCACCGGCCGGGGATAGCAAAGGGAACGCGGGTCTCGTCCCAGGTCGCGGGGACATGTTGTATAAATCCGAAACCGGGCGCCCCCTCGTATTCGGCGGGATTATCGCAGACCATAGGCAGGTAGCTTTCGAGGATGACGTACATCGCCAGCATGTGACAGCGGGTAGCCAGCACCAGGGGATGCGTATAGTGGGCGACATATTTCTCCCGTGTCACGGCTCTGAAGCCGCCGAGGTGATAGTCGGTGGGGCCGGCCAGCAGCCGGGTGAAAACCACATTGAGATCATCGTCGGGGGTGATGGGATTATCCCACTTGTCGTTCTCGTAGTTGAGGGTGCCCTCGCGGGTGAGCTCATTGGGCCAGGTACGGATCAGCCCCGTGGGTTTATAGGCGCCGTGGAACTGGATATGGAGATGATGCTCCGCGGCCTTACGGAGAATGGTGGTTTGAATATTGACCATCTGCTGGTCGTCGCGATTGAGGAAATCGACCATCATGCCTTTGATGCCCCACGCCTCGAACTGGCGGAATGTTTTGTCCAGGTGCGGCCATAGCGCCTGCCAGTGCACCCAGACGCGGACGCCTACTCCTTTGGATGCAGCGTAGGCGCAGATGCTTTTCATGTCCAAACCCGGGACGGGTTTAGAGGGATCGGAATGGGGACCAGGCTGGTAGCTGATCCCGTCGTTGGTATACCAGGCAATGCCGCCATAGCCGATCACGGTATGGTACTCGATGCCGTTGCGCGCACAGAAGTCGATATAGTACTGGTTAGTCTCGAAATTGATGCCCGGCGAAAAGATCGTATCGGGGACGATATCGCCATTCCACCAATGGAAATCGGTCTTTCCCGGATGGAGCCACGAGCGGTCTTTAATCGCGCAAGGATCGTTGAGGTCGGTGAGGAGGTTGGATTCCAGGAAGGCGCCGGGGCGAGGGCCGATGAAGAGCACCCGCCAGGGTGTACGATGGGGGAGGATCGCCTTGACGCGGACGGCCTTCGAGGCGGCGGCTGTTTGTACCGAAACAGGAATGCTTTTATCGGCGTCAATCGCAGCGGGTCCGGGGTTCGTGATGGCGGCGATGCCGGCGGGTGAGCCGGTGGCAGCGGGTGGGCCTGCGGTTGCGGGCAATGGTGAGAGCTCGCTTCTCAACAGGCCTTTGTCTTTCATGAGGTACATGCCGGCGTAATCCACGAGCCGGGCTTCGGTGATGGCCATATAGATTCCTTCCCGGTATTCGAGGAATACGGGAGCGTCCATGAGGCTATCGCTCTTTATGGCGCTGAAGGGCAGCCGGGTATAACGGCCCTCGTGGGAGGTGGTATAGTTAGGCAGGAAGGACGCCTGTACGAGCGGGTCGCCGGCGACGCGGAAACCGGTGTTCTCGGCCAGCAGCTCGTAGCTGGTCCACTGAGCCTGGCGGGGAAAAAGCCAATGAAAGGCGAGACCGTCGTTATAAAGACGCACGACGAGGGTGAGCCTGCGGTGCCTGCCACGTCTTTCCTGCAGGGGAATCGTCGATTCGTTAAAGCGATCATGCACGCTGCTGTTCTTGCCTATAGAGAGTGTGTATTCATCCAGACCCGCCCGGTGAATGGGGGGGTGGAGTTTCAGGTTGGGACCAAAAACTGATTCGCGGAAGACGAGGGTCAGGGGCGAGGCAACGATCAGCGGAGCATTCGCGTACCAGACACTATAGACAGGGCAGCTGTCGGTGAGCCCGAACAAGAAGCGGATCCTGCCATCCGGTGAATGCAGCGTATCAGCCGTTTGCCCGAAGCAGTCGGGAGCGGGAAAGATGCCCACCAACAAGAGGAGCCCGTAAAAACAGCGGTAACACATGCGCATTTTTAAGGAAATTTACTCAATTATCGGGTCGCGGAGAGTGCCCCGGGCTATCTATCGGCGAGGATCAGCGTTTGGGAACAAGATGTGGATAACCATCGCAATGTTTGAAGTCGGCGGGGTGCTCTCGCCATAAATCGCGCAAAAAAGCGTTTCTTCGAAGGAAATTTGAAAATTTATGCATACAGAAAAATTAAAATCTGTACATTTATTTCATTAACCCATTAAAAAAGAAATAAATCATGGCAAAAGCTATCAAGAAGGCTGCGAAGAAGGCAGCCAAAAAAGCAGCAAAAAAAGCGCCTGCTAAAGCGCCGAAAAAAGCGGCTAAAAAGGTTGCAAAGAAAGCAGCAAAGCGTACACCCAATGCAGCCTTCATGACGCCTCTCACTCCAAGCCCGGTACTTGCCGAAGTCATCGGCAACAAGCCTCTTCCGAGAACGGAGATCGTCAGGAAGATATGGGATTACATCAAAAAGAACAACCTGCAGGATAAGAAGAACAAGCGCATGATCAATGCCGATAGCAAGCTGAAAGTCGTATTCGGCGGAAAAGATCAGGTATCCATGTTCGATCTTGCAAAGATCGTGAGCAAGAATGTAAAGTAAGGTTGCCTGGAAAATTTGAAATGCCAACGAGGCATTGGAAAACTGCCACCCGCCCGGGTGGCAGTTTTTATTTTTAGAGGTTTACCTCGAGCTCTTCGCCGGCCATGGCGTAGAAGAAGTTCTGCAGCTGATGCAGGTATTTGATGGGTACGCGGGAAGTCGTGTTATGACGAAGGCGCAACCCGTCCTCGCGGAATTCGAAATCCGTATGTGTATTACCGTAAGTAAGGATCCATTCCTCACGTACGAAATTGCGGAAACCGCAGCTCTCGAGGACTTTGGGGGTCAGTCTGATCGGTTCGATCTCCTGCATCTCGGCCTCTTTCACGACTTCGAGCACCTCGGTGGTATAAGCCACATCATAAAAGCCGCTGACTTTGGATAAATGCCGTCTGCTCACATTGATCGCCGTATCGTATACGATGGTGTGGGAGAGAATTTGCTGGACCGTGATCACTTCGCCTTTTTTGTTGAATACTTTGTTCCCGTAGCGAAGTTCTTTTGCTTGTAACATAGAGTCTGAATTTGCATGAAGAAATACGATGATAACCATGGTATTTCAAGGGAATTGACTCTTTCTCGTGGTGGGAATTACGATAGGAAGGACTTCACTAGCGGCTAAGATAATCCGCGATCGGGAAATTTGCAACTACCCCCCGCCAAAAAACGACATCGCCAGCTAAAAAAACGACCGCACGACGCCGAAGAAATTGAATTTCAACAACATTTCTGCGGCCGTGTGTGCATAAAAGATTTCCACACCGGCCGGTCCGGGTTTCACTCAAGCAGGGAGAAACGCGCGGTGTATTACCGATACGCGTGCTTACATGGTCACGACGGTCCGCGTGCCGGGGTCCACGTGACCCTGCCAGGCCTGCTCGACATCCTTGAGTGGAACGGCGTGGGTGTCGATGTAGAGACCGCCGGCGGCGGCGAGCTTCATCAATTCGGGGATGATGTCTGTATTCATATTGGCAAACGCCTCGGGCGGGAGGCTGCCGAAGCCCGAGCCTACGATCTCGATGGCGGAGCTACGCAATTGTGCAGAACCGAGGGTCATATTATCACCGGACATGTTGCCGACGGTGACTATGCGGATGGGATGGTACTTTATATTCAGACCGCTGCCTTTCAGGGCATGGAGGATCCATTCTACAGAGGTACCCCAGATATAGTCGATAACGATATCGATGGGGGTTTTTGCGTGGATCTCCTTCAGCGCCGAGACGAATGTTGCCTGATCCTGTGAAAGAGTCAGCGCTTCGTCGGCGCCCAGTTTTGTCGTGAGTTGTTGCAGGGACGCCGCGTTCCGGCCGGTGGCGATCACCCTTGAGGCGCCGTAATGTTTGGCGAGCTGGACGGCGATCTTGCCGGTGACGCCGGTGGCACCGTTGACCAGCACGACCTTTCCGGGGCTCATAGCAGCCCGGTATTTGAGGGCCAGGGCCGCGCCAAGGATGGCGTTTGGCAAGGCTGCGGCAGTAACGTCGTCGATGCCATCGGGCACCGGAACCAGCCTGCTCTTATCGGCGAGGGCTTTTTCCGCTAGCATGCCGGTGACCCCCATGGCATAGACACGTTTGCCATTGGGAAGGACCCCTACCCCGTCGACGCCCACGACATCGGGGAATTTTGAATGTGGTGCATAGTGTGCGCCGCTGGCGCGTCCTTTATCCAGGTTTTTGATGGATGCCGCTTTCATGGTGATGACGACCTGGTTGTCGTTTTGCGGTACCGGATCGGGAAAATCTTCGTATTTGGGGGCTTGTCCGAGCTGATGTAAAACTGCCGCTTTCATGGTATTTTTTTTACAAAGATCGGGGTTTCCGGGCAAGGGAATTGCATAGGTAAGGTCATGAAAAAGTTAATCGCAGTGCTTGTTTTCGGCGTGTTGTCGTATGGTGCTTTGGCGCAAGACAGTACGAAACACCGGGATGATACGCCCTGGGACTATATCATGATGAAAAAAGGCCAGCTGCTCGAGGTCCAGCATGGCAGGCAGACACCGGTGAAGCGGAACATTACCCTCGTCAATGGAACTACCATCCATACTAACGGGAAGATCGATGACTCCAACGGCAAGACCAAGGGGCTGAAAGAAGGTCAATATATCCAGATGGATGGAAAGATCGACTACCTGAAGAATATGGGTAAGACGAATTAATTCGCCGGGATTGGCGATGCCGAAGCCAGCGGCGAATACAAGCCGCGGTCGATGGTGATGTGAAGACGCGACAGCATGGCGGGCATATCGAACCCCTCTCTTTTGTATTCCGCCTGTACGGCTTGTTTTGCCTTTTCGATCGCGTCGTGATCTTTCCATGCGGCAATCGTCACGCAGATGAGATTGCCGTCCTCGTCTTTATACGAATAGGCATCATCGTGAATGAAACCTGGCATGGTCTTTAGCATCGTGCGGTTCTTTTTCATCCTTTCCATGAACTCGTCGATCGCCGGGGCGGGGACGAAGAATTTATCGATAAAATACAGGGGGGCGCTGCCGGGGGCCGCAGGGGCGCCGGGGGTTGTGGCGGGGTCAGGGGCGCTGGGTCCATTGCCGATCCCGGTCGGGAGGACGTCCATCGCCTGCAGGAAACCAAGGCGGTCCGTTTGGATCGTGGCGGCGGTGATGCGGCCATTGCGGAAGGTGAAGATCGCCATCCCATCGTTGGTGATCTTTTTCCCGTTGGCCGGATATTGGAGAAAGGCGCTGGTGCTGGTTCCCGTCCATTGCCAGCTTACGGCAACCTTATCGTCGGCCGCCACTACCGACGTCAGCTCATAATGAATGTCGGGAAAGGCATGGATCAGGCCTTCCACGCCGGCCTGGAAGGCCTGCACACCGTGGGTGCCGCGGGGACCGGGGAAATCCTCCGAGATAAGGTTATCGAGCAGGGTCATATTCCTGCCATTGATGCATTGGTCGTACAATTCGTAGATCGCGCTTTTGTTCTTTTCCATAACTGTGTTTTTTTTAATGTTCGTACTTGTTGTGTTCTGGGCATAGCCGATACCGGGGATGGCAAGGATCGCCATCAGCACGGTGATCGTGAAAGATTTCCGGCTCATTTGTTTTTCACAAAAGTAGCGGCCGGCAGTGGCGGAAAATTGTACAAATGCATTGATCTGCGGATAGTATCCGGGGTGTAGCGCACTACATATACTGTTGGTAAAGGCGGTACAGGACTTTCTCGTCGGCGGGGGTCCAGCTACGTGTGGTATCCTGTTCAAAGTGACGTTTAAAGGCCCGGGCCGCCGCGCTGCTGTCGCGGATATCATAGCCGACGATGCGCAAAGCGCTGACGCTGCTGAAGCCGGCGGGGACTGGGATATTGGTCGTATCGCCATACCAAAGACCGTAACCTTTATCCGCGAGCAGCTTCCAGGGGAAGAAGGCGCTGGGGTCGTCTTTGCGAGTGGGGGCGATATCGCCATGACCGATAAAATTGGCGGTGGGTATTTTATAGGTGGCCTTGAGCTGGGCAAGCAGATGCAGGAGGCTGTTGATCTGCGCGTCGGGAAAAGGTTCGAAGCCGTCATTATCCAGCTCGATGCCGATCGAGATCGAATTCACATCGGTAACATTGCCCCAACGGCTGACCCCGGCCTGCCAGGCGCGGAGGTAGTCATTGAGCATATGATGGACAGTCCCATCGCGGCAGATGACATAGTGGGCGCTGACCTTGGTGCGGACGGTGGTGAAGGTCGTGAGCGTCTGCGGGCAGCTGTTCTGGGCCGTATGGTGGATGATCACGAAGTTGGGCTTGCGCAGATCGAAATTAGTTGTGCCCACCCAGTAAGGCGGATTGGGAACAGAATCGATGGTGGTCCTCAGCGGTGTCTCGCGGATCTCGCGGGCCAGGTCCCGCGCTTGGGTCTTATACTGTTTGTTAGTAGATCGATAGGGGTTGGGCGTGCATGCCGCGAAGAGGAACAAGAAACAGGTTAAACGGATGGAATATTTCATAATGGACTATTTTAGTTTTCCTTTAATCCATCGAAGGCATCGAAGAGGGCTTTTAGTTCTTTTGCCTTGTCAGGATATTGGTCGAGGATCGAGGCCCGTTCGCTGGGATCCCAGGAGATGTTGAAGAGCTGCGGGGTGGTGACTTGCCGGTATTTCCAGTCGTCCACACGTACTGCTTCCAGCTTGCCATGGTTCACGATGTAGATGGGACGATGTACATAGTTCCCGGGCGAAGCTTTCCCCGTTAGGAGGTCGGCGATATCCTGACCGTCGAGGGTACGGCCCTGGGGTAGAGGCGCATGAGCCCATTGTGCAAAAGTCGGCAGCACATCCAGACAACTTATCGGGCTGCGCAGGTCCCCGCTAATGGTATGGCCTTTCCAGTAAATGATAAAAGGTTCGCGGATGCCCCCTTCGTAGCTGTCGAATTTACTGCCGCGGAACATCCCCGCCGTACCGGCATGCCAGGGCTTGGTAACACCATCGGCGCTCATCCGGGAAGGAAATTCGATCCACGGGCCGTTGTCGCTGGAGAAGACCAGGACGGTATTGCCGGCAAGTCCCTGTTTTTCGAGCACATGCCAAAACACGGCAATGCTGGAGTCGAGGTCTTCGACAACAGCGCCAAGCGGGCCGCCCTGCTGTTTGTCCTCGAGATAGCTGGCCCGGGCGGCAAAGGCTACCGGCAGATGTGGCATATTATACGCCAGATACAGGAAGAAGGGGTGTCCTTTTTTTTGTGCTTTCACATACCGGATGGCTTCTTCCGTATAAAGATGCGTAAGGTTGGAGTCGGCGGGCCGATAGACTTCCGGTGTGCGGTTGCGATAGATCTTGATGACTGTGTCCGTTTGTACATAGGGTTCCCGGAAATCATGGCTGTAAAGCATGCCATAGTAGGAATCGAATCCCTGAGAAGTGGGAAACATAAAGTCCTTGCTGTCGCCGAGGTGCCATTTGCCGATCATGGTGGTTTTATACCCTGCGGCTTTGAGCATTTCGGCGATGGTGACCTCCTGGTCCGGAATACCCAGCGGTGAGCCCGGCCCCAGGGGATCGGGGATGTTCATCCGCGTGGCATACCGGCCTGTGAGCAGAGAGGCCCGGGAAGGTGAGCAGGAGGGGCTGGTGACGACATAGTTGGTGGCACGGATACCTACGCGCGAGAGACTGTCGAGGAAAGGTGTTTGAATCACCGGATGGCCATAGCAGCCCAGGTCGGAATAGCCCAGATCGTCCGTAAGGATAAAGATGATATTGGGGCGTGTTTGCGCCGATAGCCGATGGCTGACTCCGAGTGTCGCCAGAAGGAACAGGGTGAGACTAAGGCGTTTTGGTATTTTCATGCCAGGGTCGTTTTAACAAGCAAATTACGGGCAAAAATTGTTTACCCGCTTCATGGTATTCCGATACAAGGGAAAACAACAGTTATGAGCACACAGGGCGTCTTCCTATCGCTCGACACACTAAACCTATCCCCCAAAAGCTCCGGACGCTCGCCTTTTCTGTGGGCGGTATTTTTCAAGATCGATCAGGATAGCCTCCCGGGAGCAATCTGTACTTTTTCCGCCGGCGACCACCGCGATCTGGGCATATCGGACATGTCTCCCGGGACCACGATATCGATCCCGGATGCATTGAACAGCTATAGTACTTCGGTAACGACGATAGAGAACGGGGACACTGTTCTGCCGGCTACTTTCGGTATCGCCGCCGTCCTGATGAACGATGGCGGACATGTGACGGCTCATGGCATTGCTACAGGGCATGCGGCCCTGAATGCCGGGGTGCAAACGATCCTCGACGAACTGGTCGCGGAGGCCATCGAAACGCAGCAGCCGCCTACCCAAAGCGATATCGCAAATGCCATCGACAGCTATGATTTCAAAGGCAAGGTTGCCGCGGCGGTGAAGAATGCGCAAAGTTTTTGGGAAAACCTCTGGGCATGGACCGGCGAGGATTCCGAGATCGGCATGGCCTTTCAGACCTGGACACAGGATGACTTTAGCGGCAGCGCCGAGACCAAGCCGTTTACTCTAACGATCGCCGACGTATGGACCCTCGACGGGAATGTGACGCTGGCCGACGAATGTCCGGCTTCAACCAGCGCCGCGCTGCTCGATCCATTTTTCAATTTTAACCCTGCCCCCGAAAAAAGAAGGCGGCCCATCGTGCCGAGCCTGAGATTTCTTCTCGATCTCATGCGGGACTTCCGGGATAAGAAACGGATGTTAAAGGAAACCTATCTCGATGACTGGTGGACCCTGGTCAAACAGCATACGCCGGAATTCGCCTACCGGCTTACTGTCCGCAGGGAGGTCAGGGACGGGCTCCTGGTGCTCACGCAACACCTGGTGCGGCATCTGCAGAACGACGAGCTGATCATCTCGCGGGAGACCATCGGGTTTATCGATTATTTCCTGGGTATGTTGAGCATTAATGCCAGCGCACGGTTCAAAAAGGATATCGAGGAGACCCTATCGCTGGTTCCGCTGTTGTATAACAAGACGCTTAGCGAAGCGCTGCGGTTTGCGGCCACACGGTCCCTTGTTGCGGCTACACCTTCTCTGGCACGATGAGTGTTTTGTCCTATCTTTAAGAATGCTACAGAACAGGATCGACCCTTTTGGCCAACTTATCCGCACGCCTGCACGCGGTGCCTGGATGGGCAATCGTGGGCTGTTGCATGATGAGCATCAGCAGATCGTTCGGCCCTTCAAGTTGAAGGCGTGGCTGATCTGCGTGCTGCAGTTCAAGGGACGTCACCGGACCGTGATGACGGCAAACCGGTACACGGAACTTTTTTTTCTGGACGAGGCCACGGCCTTTTCGGCGGGACACCGGCCTTGTTTTGAATGCCGGCGGGAAGCTGCAAATCAGTTCCGTTCGGCCTGGGTCCGGGGCAATCCTGCGTATCCTTTTACTGAGAAAACGCCTATCGGCGAGATCGATGCGGTGCTGCATCGCGAGCGGACCGGTCCGCCGGGCACTTACGCAGCCCGCGTCGGAGAGTTGCCTAATGGGGTGTTTGTAACATTTGAAGATGCGGCCCAGCTCGTGGTCGACGGATCGCTTTATCCATGGTCGCCTTTTGGTTATGGAGAGCCGGTATTATCCGCAACAGATGCAGACCTGCCGGTGATCACACCGCGATCGACGGTAAATGCTTTCCGGATGGGCTATGTGCCACAGATGGGATTGCAAGTCTAGCGCGGGGCGGCATTCCCTTGCGAGCAACTCATCCATGATCGTTAATATTCCTCCTAATATGACCTGCCATTAAACTATTAATGGAAAATTTTGTCGAACCAAAATTCCATTCATTAACAACTTAAAAAGTTATGAAAAAAGTCCTTATTTTCTCTTGCCTTTTAATGGCGTTCGCTACCATTGGTCATGCTCAACCTCCCAGAATCTCTATCGACGTCATCATCGGCAACCGGCCTCCGGCTCCTGCTGAAGTCAACCTGATGAGAGCCGAAGAGCAAAAACATCCCAACATTGCCCGTGCCATGCATGACATCGAAAAATCGATGCAGGCGCTCCATGACGCCCCGGATGATTTCGGCGGTCACAAAGGTCAGGCAGAACAGGATCTCCGCGCAGCTTATGTCTCCCTGAGGAAGGCGCTGTATTTCCGTCTGTACGAGGATAGACACTAACATTTGCAGGACCGGACGACTACAACCCCGGTTAAATTATTGAAAAGCCCACCGTTTTTGCGGTGGGCCTTTTTTATCTGCATCGGCGGCGATTGGATAGATGGCCGAAAGCTCATCGGGTTAAAGGTTCTGTCCGCCGGATACCTCTATTCGCTGGGCGTTCACCCAGCGGGCATCGTCCGTGCAGAGAAAGGCCACTACCCCACCGATGTCTTCGGGGAGCCCCACGCGGCCGAGGGCGGTAACACCCGCAATCATCTTGTTCAGCTGTTCGTTATCACGGACATGGCCGCCGCCGAAGTCGGTGGCGATCGCGCCCGGGGCGACGACGTTGGCCCGGATTCCTCTTGTTCCCAACTCTTTCGCCAGATAGCGGGTAAAAACTTCGATCCCACCTTTCATGCTGGCATATGCCGAATATCCCGGTGTGCTAAAGCGGGCCAGCCCCGAGGAGATGTTGACGATGCCGCCGCCATCGTTCATCAAGTGCAACGCGGCTTGCGTAAGAAAATAGACGCCCTTGAAATGAACGTTCATCAATTGGTCAAAGGTCTCTTCCGTTGTCTCGGTTACCGGTGCGTAAATGCCGACCCCGCCATTGTTGACCAGGAAGTCGAAACGATCGGCGTTGAACGTATCCTTTAACACGGTCCTTACCTGCGTGAAAAAACTGCCGAAGCTTTTGGTATTGCCTGCATCCAATTGCAGGGCAGCGGCTTTACCACCGGCCTTTGAGATCTGTGTTACTACTTTCTGGGCCTCATCACTGTTGCTATGATAAGTAAGCAGCACGCCGATCCCTTTCGATGCCAACTTTAACGCCATGTCCCTTCCCAGGCCGCGGCTGCCGCCGGTGACCAGGGTTATTTTGTTTTTGTTTTCCATCATAAAAAATTTGATGGAGCAAAGTTCGGCTGAAATCCCGGGCCGGCATTTGCGGGAATCAAAGTGTTTTTTGCGAAATTCAAGCATGGACAAAATAATGCCCCGCGTCGAGATCCGCTATCAGGCCCGGCTGGGTGGGTTTCCAGCCCAACCGTTTTTGTGTTTCGGCGCTGGAAGCCGGCACGTCGGAGCTGAAGAAACCGCCGATCCAGCCAAAATGATCGGCGACCTCATCTCCGGATTTGCTAACGACGGGCAGGTTAAGATGCCGGCCGATCGCTTCGGCGATATCGCGGGTAGCCACGCCTTCTTCGCCGACACCATGATAGACGGCATCTTTAGCGGCTTTTTCCGCGGCCAGCACAAATAAGCGGGCGGCATCGAGCCGGTGTACCGTCGACCATCGGTTGCGGCCTTCGCCGACATAGGCCGAAACTCCTTTTTGACGGGCAAGACCGATGAGCATTGGGACGAAACCGTGGTCACCCTGGCCATGGACCGTTGGCGGCAGCCTCACCACCGAAACCCGGACACCTTTTTCCGCGGCAGCAGATGCCGCTTCTTCGGATGCCAGGCGGGGAATTTGATCGGAACCGACTCCGGATCTATCCGCTTCGGTGGCCGGCCGGCCCAGCTGCAACAAGGCCGTCCCGGAGGTAATGATCAGGGGACGACCCGTGCCGGCAAGCGGAGTACCTAGGGCTCCTATGGCTGCCCTGTCCGTTTCGGAATTGTCCTTGTATTTCGAGAAGTCATGAATGAATGCCGTGTGGATGACCCCATCCGACGCAGCCGCGCCGCGTTCAAGGCTGGCGAGGTCGTCCAGCGAACCGCGATGTACTTCTGCACCTGCGGCGGCGATCGCCTGTGCGGATTGTTCGGACCGGGCCAGTCCCAAAACCTGATGACCTCTTTTGAGTAATTCTTTTGTAATGGCGGAGCCTATAAAGCCCGAGGCCCCCGTAAGAAAGATTCGCATATCTTGTTATTTATTGCAAATTTCCACCCGGACCACCCCCTAAAACAAGGTCATTTGACACAATTTTGCGAAATTTATCGCATGTACGAAATCTTTGAACGCTTTATGCTGGCCCAGGTAGCCCTTACACCTGATGATCTCCAGTTCATCCGTAGTCTTTCTACGATCAAGAAGATACGCAAGCGGCAGTTCATTTTGCGGGAAGGCGAAGTCGCCAGGCATAAGATCTTCGTGTGCCGGGGGCTGCTAAGGACCTTTAGCCGGAAAGACGATGGAACGGAATACACTATGCGGTTTGCCGCCGAGAATGTCTGGACTACCGACCACGAAAGTTACTATCATCAGATCCCCTCCAAGTTCAATATCGATGCCATAGAGGATACGACGGTGGTCCTTTGGACCAGGGAAAATTTTATCGAGCTCGTCGAGACTATTCCCACGCTCAGAACCTACGTCGAAGAAGTGATGGCGAGCAGCATCAACGCGATACAAGGGCGCGTTCTGGGGAATATCAGCTACACCAACGAAGAAAAATACCAGGATTTCATCAACACCTATCCCGACGTCTTTAATCGTGTGCCGCTGCATATGGTCGCCTCTTATCTGGGCGTCTCCCGCGAGACCCTAAGCCGCATCCGGCATGCACAGCTGAAACAGCGCTAACGACTCCCATTATTTGATTTTCGCAAATAACACTTTGATTGCCGCAACCACGGTCCTGTCTTTGCAATCTAACTTTGCAGAAAAGAAAGGATGATGGAAAACAAAAACAAAATAGCCCTGGTCACCGGCGGGAGCCGTGGACTGGGCAAGGACATGGCATTACGGCTCGCCGGCAAAGGGCTGGATGTCATTATCACGTACAACAACCGGGCTGCCGATGCGGAGCATGTAGTAGACCAGATCGGGGCTTCCGGCAGAAAGGCGGCAGCCTTGCAACTCAATACCGGTGTGATACCCAGCTTTGGTAATTTTGTGGATCGGTTGAAGGATACACTCGCTGAACATTTCGGCGCTGACCGTTTCGATTTCCTGGTGAATAACGCAGGTCAGGGCGGCTATAGCCCTATACATGAAGCGACGGAGGCTTTTTTTGATGAGCTGTTGAATGTGCATTTCAAAGGGGTCTATTTTTTAACGCAAAAGCTTCTTCCCCTGATGAACGATGGCGGGGGTATCGTCAACGTGTCTTCCGGACTGACACGCGTCTCGGTTCCCGGTTCGTCGGCCTATGCAGCGATGAAGAGTGCGGTGGAGACGTTTACCCGCTACCTGGCGAAAGAGCTTGGCTCGAGGGGTATTCGCGCCAATGTGGTCGCCCCCGGCGCCATCATGACGGATTTTGGGAATGGCCATCTCAGGAATGACGAGTCCCTGCAGAAAATGGTCAGCAGCGTCACGGCTCTGGGACGCCCGGGTGTGGCCGAAGATATCGGCGGCGTGGTGGCATTCCTATGTACCGATGAGGCACGTTGGGTGAATGCCCAGCGGATCGAGGTGTCGGGTGGGATGATGGTGTGATGGGGCAGGCGTCGCGTGACGCCGCGAGTCGTTTACACTTTCAGCACCCCGCGAAAGCTCCGGGCAGCGTAATAGGAATCCGCACCGTTGTGATAAATGAAGACCGTTCCATAACGAAAATCGCCAAAGATAGCGCCGCCGAGTTTCCGGATATCCGCGGGTGTCTGCAGCCAGCTGGATGTCTTCTGATCGAAATGCCCGCGGCTTTGCAGGTCACGATATTGGGCCTCGGTGAGGAGCTCGACGCCCATAGCCGCAGCCATGTCCTGTACGCTATCGGCCGGTTTGTTCTCTTTTCTTGCATCCAGCGCCTTGCGGTCATAGCACAGGCTCCTGCGGCCTTTGGGGCTTTCCGGTGCGCAATCGTAAAAGATATACTCGCCGGTGTGCTTGTCGTGGCCGACTACATCCGGCTCGCCGCCGGTTCTTTCCATCTCGTTCAATGACCAGAGTTTTCCATCGTGGGCTTCCAGCCTGGCCTGGACATTAGCCCACTGGAGACCCTGGTGAAGATGCTTGTTCTTCTCAAAGCGAGTGCGCAATATTCCGATTAGCTCTTTGGCTTGCTGTGGCGATAAGTGTTTTTCCTTTGTCTTCATATTTTTTATGTCTCGTAGTGGCTAATATAATATTTTTCCGCTATTTTAGAATATGGGCATTCTATCGCATATTGGTCGCATTTTTTATGGCGTGGCGATAGCAGCGACGGGGCTGCTGACCATTTACTATCGGGACTTCCCGTATTATTTCATTCCGCCTCACCATGTGTGGCTAAACGATCATGTGGCAGCGATCTATCTGTCCGGGGCGCTGCTTTTTGTGGCGGGCGCCTGTATCGTATGGGGAAAACGATTAGCGCCGGTGTGCTTGTCGTTAGCCGCGGCGCTGGTTTTGATCTTTTGTTTTTATTTTATCCCCTACGAATTATCGACATCCGCCGTCTATATGCATTATGGCGCCTGGGAGAATGCGGCCAAAGAACTCGCGCTGGCCGGGGGAGCATTGGTAGTTGCCGGCCGCAAGATCGGCCGTGTGCTTTTTGCCCTTGCCATCATCAGCTTTGGACTCGATCATTACGTATATGCACACGAGGCAACCGGCTATATGCCCACGTGGATAGGTTACCAGCTATTCTGGATCTATTTTACCGGCACGTGTTTGCTCGGTTCCGGGATTGCAATCCTTTTGAAGATCCGGGTCCGCCTGTTTGCCGCTCTTCTCGGGACGATGATCCTTATTTGGGTTATCATTCTCCATATTCCAAAGGTGATCGCTTCGCCTGTTTCAGTGGATGGGGGTGAGGCTGTCAGTGCATTGATAGCATTGGCTTATTGTGGGATTGCTTTAGCGCTTGCTGGTAACGAACGGACTCAACGATCTAACCCATGAACGAAGAACAGGCAAAACGCATCGGGATCTTGCGTATATTTGATGCACAACCCCCGCACATGACCATTCTCACTAAAAGAAATTCGGCACTCGGTCTTTGGTTTTTGTTTGCCGCGATTTTGTTAGGACCAAAATATGCCCTTGCACAGGCAGACTCGATCGTCTTGCGGGACATCGTATGGGATAAGAGCTCGCCCGCCAGTATGACGGAGCTGTTCATCCCATCGGATAATGCGCTTTTGGCAGGATTCATTTACAAGGCCAATGGGCCCGGAAAACACCCAACGTTATTGCTTCTTCACGGCTATCCGGGCAACGAGCGTAATCTCGACCTTGCCCAGGTGGTCAGGGCGCATGGCTGGAATGTGATCTATTTCGATTACCGCGGTTCATGGGGAAGCCAGGGCCGGTTTGCCTTTAAGAACTGCGTGCAAGACGTGGTCAATGCAGTGGGCTTTTGCAAGAAACACGCGGATTCTTTGCAGATCGACACATCGAATATCGCCCTATTCGGACATAGCATGGGTGGCTTCGTATGTCTTAAAGCATTGGAGGAACTGCCCGAAATAAAGAAGGGATTTGCCTTATCGACCTGGGATATTTACGGCGATTTCAAAAAGGTGATGACACAAAAGGAACTCGATGACATGATGAACAGTTCGGACGCGGGGATACACTACTTCGTCTTAAATTCCTCGTTTCACGAAATATTCGACCCGGTACTAAAAGACAAAGACTATTTCAATTTAGCCTTGGGCGCGAAAGCGCTGGCAAACAAGGAGATCATTATGCTCGACGAGAATGCCCACAATAGCGCGCTGGCGGCCGCCCTAAAATCGGCGAACGAGTCGTATTTCGACTATGAGGTCTGGCAAACGGATCATCCGTTTACGAACAAGCGGGTTGCGCTTATAAATAAGGTGCTTGCTTTTTTGGACAGGTAAAATCGTCCGAATCTTTTAGAAAGACCAGCCGGCCGAAGTAAGGGAAAACCAATGAATATGGCAAAGAAAAGAACTACACTGCCCAAAGATTTCGAGGAACTTTTGAAGAAAGGCGATTTGCAGGAGCTCAAGGAAGTTTTTAGTAAATGCGAGGTCGATGCCCGAGGAGGATACAGTAAACACACCGCCCTGGCATATGATAATTGTCCCCACGAATTAGCAAAATGGCTGGTTGAACAGGGCGCTGACCTACAGAACAAAGACACCTACGGGGATACCCCTCTTCACAACCGGTCACGGAGCATATTCGGCAATATAGAAAGCTTGTTGGAATTAGGCGCCGATGTACATGCCAAAGGCAAATCGGGCGGCACGCCCCTTCATGCCGCCGCGACTTCCCACAATGTTGAAAATACAAGGCTTTTACTGGCACATGGGGGACAAACCGACACCTTGAATTCAAGCGGATATACACCTTTAGAACAAGCACTCAGGACATGTAGCAATATCGATATCGTCAAAACCGCTGAGCTTTCGAAAATATACTTGAACGCCGGGGATCAAATTACTCCGGGAATGAAGGAATCCGTTATGGAGATCGGTAAAAAGTTCGAGTTCATGAGAGACAGATTCAATAAAGATTCCGTCGATGAATTTAGCAATGCATTGGGAGAATTATACGAACTATTCGAGGTCGAGCCTATAGCAACACGCGTTTTACACGATGGGAGATCCGCTATCACCTCGAGCGCAACCACCTGGCAAAAACAGCATCAGGATCTTTGGGAGCTTTTGGTTCCCGCCAGTGGCGCCGCCGAGACTATACAAGGCGAGGTGATCCGAATTACAGGAAAGATGGCCCGTGAATTGGAGGGTAATGGAGGAATTAACTGGGATGGCGAGTATAAAAAAATGGCAGATGCTTTCACGGCCTATATAAAACAAGGAGAGCCCCTTCCTCCTACAGACCTGAAGGAAGCCGAAAAGATCGTGAATGAGGTTAAACGAAGATCAGGTGACATCGCCCGGTTGTGCGAATTAGGGGTCAAATGGGTAATCGACAATCCTACCCCTTTGAAGCTTTCAGCAGTAGAATATAAGCGATAAAGTGGCATCAATAAAAAACCGCAATCCCTACCCTGCCCGAATCGTTTCAGGCTTTAAAGTCGACAGGTGAGTTTGTAAGGCGGTACGCTTTTACCCGTATTGAACAAATGCAATAACCCAAATCAAAAGAATGAGCGTGAATGCTTGATAATAGGCCCAGAAAGCACCCATACCGTTCTCTTTATCCCAATTGACCAGACAGACAAACACCCCAACGATTGGTATCCACAATATGAGTTTATTAGTCATAGACTAATAATTAATTATTCTAAAGTTACGCTAATTGCGTGTTAACGGGCGGTGAAATGTATCGATATCGAACACCTTCCTGTCGCGAGGGATGACTCTAATCTGACTATCAATTTATTATAAAACTGGTTCCGGGTTTGCTGGCGATATGACAAACAAATCGTCATATGTTCAGAACACCTTTCGATTATACCTTTGTCGATGATGAATACGCTCATTTGTTTGCCGCCGAACAGCGCGCCAAGGAGATCGGTATCCGAAAAGTACTGGGCGCCTCGGTTTATAGCATATGGCAGTTACTCACAAAGGATTTTGTGCTGATCGTTCTCCTTGCCGCGTTCATTGCCATCCCCATTGCCTATTACTTC
>JAICXX010000178.1 GCA_025934485.1 Chitinophagaceae bacterium | reverse complement strand
TTGCGGCGGGCAGGAAGCCTATGCGCTGGCTATCTTTCTCGCCGAATACCTGCACGAGCAAAAAAAGGAACTGACGATTCAGATCTTTTCGACGGATCTCAACAAGACGGCCTTGGAGCGGTCACGGGCCGGGGTATACGAAACGAGTGAGCTATCCGGCTTATCCAGCCGGAGACGCAAACAATATTTCATGAAATCACCAGCGGGTTACCAGGTTACCAGGTATATTAAGGAGCAATCCGAATATTTTTATCAGGCAGGAAAGAGTCGCGCTCACCGAGGTGTTGTATCCGATGACGATTGCGCGAACGGGGGAGACCAACAATTTGCTTTTGACCGGCTATGTCCCTCCTACCCTGCTGATCGATGATCAGTTGCGCGTCGTTCGTTTCTATGGGAACACGGAGCCGTTTTTGCGTTTTTCGCAGGACCGGCTGAGTCTGCATCTGCTGCGGATGGTAAGGGATGAGTTGGTATTCGTTCATCGGCATTGCCAGCCATGAATTGAAAACACCGGCCACGAGCATCCATGCTTACTCGCAACTGCTATATGAGGAGCTGGCGGCTACCCCCGATAAACAGTCGGCGGAGCTGGTCATGAAGCTAAGCGAGCAGGTTGCGCGGTTAACGCGGCTGACGAAGGACCTGCTGGATGTCACACGTATCGGCCAGGGGCGGGAGAATCTTAAAAAAGAGCCGCTCGATCTCATGAAGATCATCATGGAAGCAGTGGAAGAACTGCAGATAACTACGGATATCCGGCTTGCGATCGCCGAACATCCTTCGCTGCCGCCGGTGGCAGGCAATCAGGACCGGCTAAGGCAGGTAATGATCAATTTGTTGAGCAACGCCATCAAATATTCGCCCGGCACGCACGAGATCATCATCCGGCCGGAGGCCGGCAACGGCAAGGTGTCTATTTCCATCCAGGATTTTGGCGTGGGCATCTCCAAAGATAGTTTGGGTAAGATCTTCGACAGGTATTACCGGTTGGACGACGGCGGGGCGGCAGGTTATCCGGGTGTAGGGCTCGGGCTGTATATCAGCTCCGAGATAGTACGCCAGCACGGTGGTGAAATAAAGGTCAACAGTGAGAAAAATAAAGGTTCCATCTTTACAGTAAGTCTTCCGGTGAACGACTATTAAGCCAACTCCCGGTATGAAATCGACAAGCAGCTTTCCGAAGATGCGCATAATCAGGCCCCGCACCGGCGCTAGTGTGCGGCCCATGCAGACATTTTACGCAGCAGCTCGATGGTCCTTTTACAGTCCATTTTCTTCAGCAGGTGATAGCGGTGCACTTCATAGCAGTCACCAGGACCAGGCAGGCTTGCGGCGAAACTGCCCGGATGGCGGCCAGCTCTTTGACGCCGGCGCTTGTGATCAGCTCCCTGGAGATGACCACAACGCGTGGTTTGACGTGTCTGGCCAGGCTCGCGACCTCTTCGAGGTTGTGGGCGGCGGCGACCACCCTGATGCCATGCCTGGTTGTCAAAAAGCTGGTCCATACCTCGCGGATCAGCCGTTGCGGATGGAAAACAAGAAGGGTTATCATGATTGACGCTGGGGTACAGGAATTGCGGCGCTTTTTCAAATCAGGGGATCATGAAAAATGCATATTTCGAACCGGGTGACCGGCATAATGTGGTCGTCGAGAACGTCGCCGACATGGCAGCTGCCGAAAAGGAAGCGGATCGATTGCTGACCGAAGCCAGCTCGACCGACGAGTCGGGCAGTACATTCGTGCGGATCAAGAGCAGTGGGGTCAAGCGGAACGACCGGTATTACTTCAAGGCGGTTATGGTCTATAGCGCAGATGGCGTCAGCGGGTGATCGTTCCACCGGCTGGGGATTTCAACCATTGACCACTTCACCGCCGTTGACGTGGATGACCTGACCGGTAATGAAACTGGCGTCATCGGAGGCCAGGAATACATAGGCCGGGCCTAACTCGGCGGGCTGGCCGGGGCGTTTCATGGCAGTCTCCTGGCCGAAGCTTTTTACTTTCTCTTCGTCGAACGTCGAAACGATGAGTGGGGTCCACACGGGGCCAGGCGCGACGGCATTGACGCGGATCTTTTTAGTGGCGAGGTTTGTCGCGAGGCTGCGGTTAAAAGAGGTGATGGCCCCTTTGGTAGCGGAGTAATCGATCAACCCGGGAGAGGAGCGGTAGGCCGTGACACTCGTGGTATTGATGATGCTGTCGCCTTCATGCAGGTGTTCAAGGGCTGCCTGTGCGAAATAGAAATAGGGGAAGATATTGGTGCCGAATGTTGTGGTGAGCTGTTCGCCGGTAATCTTTTTCAGGTCTTTTTGCGGAATCTGCATGCCGGCGTTGTTGACGAGAATATTCAGTACGCCGTACTCGTCGATGGTGCGCTGCACAGCATCTTTGCAGAAGGCTTCTATTTTGACATCGCCGGGAAGGAGGAGGCATTTACGGCCTTCGGCTTCCACGAGTCTTCGCGTTTCGCGGGCGTCCTGTTCTTCTTCGAGATAGACGATGGCGATATCGGCGCCTTCCTTGGCGAAGTGTATGCTGACGGCGCGACCGATGCCGCTGTCACCGCCGGTGATGAGGGCTACCTTGCCTTTGAGCTTACCTGCGGCCTTATAGGTGCTCTTTATGAATTCCGGGCGCGGGTTCATCTGGTCTTCCCGGCCAGGTTGGTGTTCCTGGGTCTTTGCTTTTTTTGCTATTTCCTCGGTCTTCATGGTTTTCGTTTAGGGTAGCGCCGAAATTTTTATGCCAGTGTACGGCATCGTATAACGTCGTCGTAGGAGAAAGCGGACGAAATGGTGCGGAGGCCGCGGTCCCTGGCCGGGACGTGGCGTCGACGAAGCGGAGTTCTTATGGCATAGTTTTTTTGCATTCTCTGCTATGGATCAAACATTCACACTCAATATTCCCGATATCGGCAAGCCACGGGTAGCGGTGATCGGCGGCGGTTTTGGTGGGCTGAATGCCGTCAAGGCGCTCAAGGGGAAGGGGTTCCAGGTGGTGCTTTTCGACAAGCATAACTATCACACCTTTCAGCCTCTCCTGTATCAGGTGGCGACGGCCGAGCTTCCGGCCGAGTCTATTGCGAGTCCCCTGCGACATCAATTTCAACATTACGAGAATTTCCATTTCCGGCTCCAGCGGGTGGTGGGCATCGATCCCGCGCGACAGATCCTGCTGACCGAAACAGGATCGTTGCGATACGATTATTGCATCATTGCCGGGGGCGCCAAGCCCAATTTCTTTGGCAACAAGGAGGTGGCAGAAAATGCGTTGCCGATGAAGTCGGTACCGGAGGCGCTCAATTTCCGGAGCCGGCTGATGCAATCGCTCGAGCTGGCCAGCATCACGGTAGATCCCGCGGAGCGCAAGGCCATCATGAGCATTGCCCTGGTAGGCGGCGGTCCCACGGGTGTAGAAACGGCCGGGGCGCTGGCGGAGCTAAAGCGTAACGTATTGCCCAAAGATTATCCGACGCTAGACATGCAGGAGATGAAGATCTATTTGATCGAAGGGTTGCCCAGGCTGCTACCGTCGATGTCCGAGAAGGCGGGCGCGCGGGCGCTGAAGGATCTGCAGAAGATGGGGGTGCTGGTAAATACCAGTGCAATGGTGCAAACCTATGATGGGCGGACGCTGCGGTTCAAGGATGGGTCTACGATCGAGGTTCGTACGGTGGTGTGGACGGCGGGAGTAACGGGAGAAAGTTTTCCGGGTCTTCCGGGGGACTGGTCGGAGAAAGGCCGGATACTGATCGATGATCATTGTCGGCTGTTACGTGCCAAGAACATCTTTGCCATCGGCGATATCGCGCTGATGAAAACCGATAAATATCCCAAAGGGCATCCGGGTTTGGCGCAAGTCGCCATCCAGATGGGGAAGTATGTAGGTAAGCATTTGAAAGAGTTGTATAAGGGAGAAGAGGTGGCGCCTTTCAAGTATTTCGACAAGGGGTCGCTGGCAACCATCGGCCGGGGTAAGGCAGTCGCCGATCTTCCCGGGAAGCACTATTTCGGCGGACGCCCGGCGTGGTGGATCTGGCTCTTTATCCATATCAATTACCTGGTAAGCTTTCGCAATAAGGTGCTTGTCTTTGCTTCCTGGGTCTATAATTATTTCACTTTCGACAAAGGCAACCGGCTGATCATCCGGCCTTATGTGCGGAAGAATGATCTATTCCGAGTAGGCGATGGTCGAAAGGAGGGCATTGGCTTCCTGCCGGGAGTCGAGGCGGGTGTGCTGGATAACGACGGGGACGTCGGAAATGAAGACGCTTGAATAGGAAAGACCTAAGGGGATGCGTTCCGGGTGTTCGAGATTATTGAACCGGAGATGAAGGGTTCTTTTGGCGCCCACCGTCAACGTGTATGGGCCGGCAGGTTGTCTATCCGCAAAATAGATGGTCAGCTGAATGTGTGCTTCTTTATCGCCGGCGTTGAGTATGCAGGCCGCTTCGTGGCTGGTGAATTCAGGCGCGGGGCCATTGCTCCAGGCGGGGATATAGCCTTCGGCGATCGCCCATATTTTTTTTCCGATGTTGGTTTCCATGATTATGCGGGGTGAAATTATTATGCCAGACGGCGGGTTATTATGCACGGGTTAATGGGGTGGATTTTACCCGGGTCCGGATTTTTCTGTGCTAGGATCGATGAAGAAACTTTTCCTACAGCGCAGCGGGCTAGTCCTTTTTGTGCTTGGTTTACTGGTTGTGGCGGCTATTGCCGGTATCCGGGTCCACGGGCTTTCGGATCAACAAAAAGCGATCAAGCGGGATTATAGCGCCGTGAACAACATCAGCTTTGGGATCCTCTCCGTGAGCCGGTGGCGCGATCTGCTGGTGAATGCCGTCGAGAAACAGATCGACAGCTTTCAATTGAGCCGGCCGGAGCAGGATTCATTGGAGAAGGAGATCGAAGTCGTCCTGAATGGCCTTATCGACAAGGCGGACAGCATCATGCGGCGGCCGAAGAAATCCCTGGGGGGAAAGATACGGCAACTGGCTTTTAAGGTCTTTATCAAACCGAAGGATCTGCACAAGGAGACGCCGGTGTTTGCGCATAAGATCATGGCGGAGGTGATGGCGCCGCGGAGCCGGCACCGGCTGAGCTATGTAGCCAAGGGCAAGCTGGAAGACATGGGGCAGCAAACCTATGACAGCGCCTATACTATTCAGCGAACGCAATCCGATTCGATCTTCCGAAAATACAATGTATCGAATCTGGACGATTTCAATAAAGTGACGGGCGGTCAGCTGGCGGTCATTCATCAGCAGCTTTTTATAACCGTGGCCGTGATGCTGGCGGCATTGCTGTTGTTGTCCTTGCTTTGGTATCTGGTGCGGCGGCGGAGGGAATTGTACAGGCCCTTATTCCTTTTGAGCATCCTCATGGCTTTTATCTTTTTGATCACCGGGCTTACCTCCGTGATGATCGAGCTCGATGCGCGGATCGACGCGCTGAATTTTCATTTGATCGGGGAGACGATCTCTTTTAAGAACCAGGTGATCTTTTTTCAAAGTAAGAGCATCGTCGATGTGGTCGTCCTGCTGATCAGGACGGGGAAATACGATTCGATACTGGTGGGGGCCCTGATCCTGTGTTTCAGCATCGTGTTCCCCATTTCGAAACTAGTGTCGACCGGGCTTTATATCAATGGGTCGCGACCATGGATGAGGGGCCGGGTGGTTCATTATTTCGCCTTTTATTCCGGGAAATGGAGCATGGCGGATGTGATGGTTGTCGCCATCTTTATGTCCTATATCGGCTTCAACGGGATACTGAATGATCAGATGTCGGATCTCAATATCAACACCAGCTCCTTTACGAGTATAGCCACGAACCGTACTTCCTTGCAGCCTGGATACGTAGTGTTTGTGGCGTTTGTGTTGTTCGGGTTGTTGCTGTCGCAGTTGCTGCAGCGGATGTCGACCAAAGAAGAAAGGAAGCGGCGTTCTCAATAGACGTTGCAGAGCTTTTGGAAGCCATTAGCTGGGTTTTACGATCTCATAGACAAAATTGAGTTTGGGAAGCTCGCCGTAGTAGGCGACGGTCTCTTCGCCGATCTTGACGGCGCCGAGGCGTTGGATAGCGATCTGGGAGCGGAAATTGGTGGCGCCGATGTGAAAATGGACTTTGTCGACGAATGGAAAGATATAGTTAATCATCAGCTTTTTCACGGCAGGGTTGAGGCCGGTCCCCCAGAACTTCACGGCATAGAAGGTGTAGCCGATGAGGATGCTTTTTTCGGTCTCGTTGTAGTCGTAAAAGCGGGTGCTGCCGGCAATCCCGCCTGTCGCCTTGTCGATGATCAGGAAGGCGCCATTGCTTTCCATCGCGCCCTGGAAAAATTTGAGGAATACGTCCCGTTGCCAGCGATCTTTATTGGGATGTTGTTCCCAGATCTTTGGATCGGAGGCGGTGAGATACAGCGCTTCGAAGTCCTCAGGTTTGAGCGGTTTCAATAAAACGGCCGGGTTTTCCAGTGTGGGTTGCAGGTCGAGATGCATAGTGTCAGCCTATGCTCAGTTCGGTCTTGAGGATGGAATCGATTTGGCGCACGACTCCTTCCATTTCGATGGGGGCATCGGGCTTTTTGAGGTAGAGGGAGGCGCCCATTTGTTTACAGCGGGCGACCTCGTCACAATCGGAGGTGGCGCCCCAGACTATTTTGGGAATGCCGGCGTATCGATTGTCCATTAAGAGTTCGCGGAAGATATCGGAGGCTTTCATGCCCTGGAGATCGTAGTTGATGAGGATCATGGAGGGCAGGTCTTTCCAGGACCGTTTGTTAAGGAAGTCAAGGAGGGTGAGTCCGTCGTCTACGGATTTGACGGAGGCATAGGCGACTTGTTTTTCGAGTTCCTGCTCGAAGTATACACTATCTTTTATATTGTTGTCTCCCAACAAGATATAAGGCAACATAGGCTGAGTACAAATTTGCGGTTGTAAGCCGTTTTAAAATTTAAGGGGTAAAGCCGTGCTCCGGCTTTACATAAAGTTAATAATTAATTAATATAGAAACGCTAAAATTTTTGTATTAGCGTGCTGCTGGGTGGTTTTTTTGAGGTTTCAAATTGAAATCTCAAACGAGCGCATTTTCTAAGGTTTCAAATTGAAACCTTAAAGAGGGGGGCGGCGGGAGTGCCGCGAGGGGACCGATTTGGGTCTAAAATAGGGCTTTAAATGGGAGTAAGTTAAGGACGAATTTGGGCGCATTAATGGAAAACGGGTGTTGGCTCGGGCAAAATCCCTTTATTTGCGGCATGGCAGAGTTGGACCATCGGTATGCGGTTATCAGGCCGTTGTTCGAAGAGGGAAAGATCAAAACCTTCATGGACATTTTTAAATATGTTCCGAGGACGGTGATCGCGGGCGATCTGGGGAAAAAGGTGGCGCGGTTCAGCGCGCAGTTGCATCACCCGGAAAATTTCGATCTTTCCGACCTGTTCCTGATCGGCAATTTATGTCAGCTTTCCCGGACGCAAATGTTGAAGCTGATGACAATGGAGTTTGCGATACGGGTTCCACTTCCCCAGCCTTTAAATGTGACCTTGTTGCGGACCGCCCTTTTGGGGCGGTTTTTTTATGGCTTGATATCGAACAGCGACGCGCCTGCCGTGAGGTTAGCGGTCTTCACGATCTTGCCGGCGTATTCGAGCCGGAGGTCGGCGGTGGTGCCGGGAGGGAGGATCGCATGGTATTGGACCCTGCCGTCTTTTGTGGTGTTCCAGCCCGAGATGATCGAGCCATAGGGGCTGTTATGACCGGCGACGAAGCTTTGAAGACCTTTCGGGATATGGGGCCGGAGGCGGATATGACGGAAGCCCGGTGCGGCGGTGTCGGGATAGATGCCCGCCAGGCCTTTGTACATCCAGGCGCCGATCTCGCCGAACATGATGTGGTTGTGGCTCACGTCGCTACTGCTTTCGATATTCCAATTCTCCAGCAAGGTGGTGGCGCCTCTCATCATCCAATGGCCCCAGGAAGGGTATGCGGTGTCCGAAGCCAGCCGGTAGGCGAGGTCGTTATAGCCATTTTCGCTAAGGGCATTGAGGATCGTTTTTGTACCAAGGAGACCGACATCGAGCTTTACACTGTCGGCACGGACGCGGGCGCCAAGGGCTGCCGCCGTTTTAGGAATGAATTGGGCGGGGACCAGATGCCAATAGAGGGCGGCGCTCAGCTCCGTCTGTAAGTTCCGATCATAGCCGCCGGTGGCCTTGTCCAGGTATTTATCGTTGAATGCGGTCTTGATCTTCGTTGCCAGGGCGGTGTATTTCTCGTAGTCCTTTTCGTGGTGAAAGAGTTTTGCCGATTTGGCCAGGATGTCGACGTCGGCGTAATAATAGCAGGTGCTGGTAAATTCCACGGGCGTTTGTGATTTCACGGGAATCCAATCGCCGAGCCCCCAATCCGTGAGCCCGGTGGGGTATTTGTCCGTGATATGATCGACATAGCGGCGGATATTGTCGTAGCAATCGTGGAGGAGCCGGTCGTCACCATAGAACAGATAGACATTCCAGGGAATGATGGCGATGGCGCTGGTCCAATCCGGTCCCGTCGCCCAATCGTATCCCCAGCCGCTGGTTGGAATGATATTGGGCAGGAGGCCGTTGGGCTGTTGTTCGTCGCGGAGGTCGGCGAGCCATTTTTCATAGACCGTTATGGCGTCGAAATTATACAGGCCGGTCTCGACGGCGATCTGGGCGTCGCCGGTCCAGCCATTCTTTTCGCGCTGGGGGCAATCGGTGGGATAGCCAAAGAGGTTGGAAAGGTACGAGGCATTGGTGGCAGCCCATATTTTGTCAAGGATCGAATCGGAGGAGCTTATCTGCCCCGCCGAAGGCACGTCGCTATGCATGAAATAGCCGGTGAGGCTGTTTTGTGTCAACGTTAGCGGCCGGCTGCTGGTGACCTCGACATACTGAAAACCTTTGTAATTGAAATGAGGGATAAAGAATTCCGCTCCGTCGCCTTTGAGGGTGTAGATATCGGTTTGAAAGGGATCGGTGTCGTCCGTGGGGCGGTAGTGTACGATGATGTTGGACTGGTCGACATGGCCATCGGGATGCAGCAATTCACCGTGTTTAAGGCGGATCACGGTGCCTGCGGGCCCTTGCACCTTTAGGCTGCTTATCCCCGCGATGGTGCGGCCTATGTCGAATACGTAATCGGTATCGTTGAACTTTTTGACGGATACGGCGGGGAGTATCGCTTTGATCCGGATGGGAACCGTGGTCTCGGCCGTGACATTCTGCGACGGTGCGGCCCTATAGATAGCATTCCGCCATGCGGTGTCGATGAAGCCGGCTTCGTTCCAATGGGGGATGGCTTTCCGCGCGTCGATGTGTTCGCCGGTATAGATGCTGTTGAATACAACGGGGCTGAGCGTAGTTTTCCAGGTATTGTTCGTAGAGATCGTTTCTTCCGAGCCGTCCTTGTAGATGATCCGCAGGTCGAGGCAAAAAGTCGGGCGGCCGCGCCATGGCGCTTTGTCGAAATACCACACGGCTGTCGACTGAAGATTGTACCAGCCGTTGCCGAGCAAGACGCCGATGGCATTGTTGCCTTGCCGGATCTGGCTGGTGACGTCGTAGGTGACATAGAGATTGCGGCGGTCGAAGCGGGTGTACATGGGGTCGAGCATGTGGTCCCCTACCCTTTCGCCGTTGATGCTTAGCTCATAGAGACCGGCGACGGCGATATAGACTCTGGCGGAGGCTATCTCCTTGTTCAGGTCAAATTGTTTGCGAAAGTATGCTGCCGGTTTGAGACGGATATCGCGGGTATCGCTGATCCAGTCCCCTTTCCAATTGCCCTGGGTCATCATGCCTGTTTCGAACGTTGCGACGGGGGAAATCAGCGACCGGTTGTTGGTCCCTGTGAGCGTCACGCGGCAGAAATATTTGGTGAAGGGTTTTAGTGGTTTGCCCGCGTAGACATGTACGGCGGAGTCGTCATGGCCCAGGTGTTGCCATTGGTCGCCTTGGCCTTTCGCCACGGCGGTCGAGTCGGAGCCTACGACGAATGTATAACCGGAGAGATGGGTCGTTTTTCCGAAGTCGAGGACCCGCCAGGAGAAGCGTGGCTGTTTTGTGTCGATGCCCATGGGGTTGGTGAGATGTTCCGTTTGCAGATCGACGTTGAAGGGCAATTGCGCGTGGAGGGCAAGTGGAGCGAAGGCGGCGAAGACAGCGAAGAATGACAAGATTCTCATAGTTCAAATATAGCGTTTATACAGATTAGCTAGACGGCGAGGACAATCGTTTGCGCCTCCGGAGTGATGCGGAGGGCGGGGCCTCCCGCGGGCTTTTCGAACTGGCCTTGTGTGGCCTGGATGGCGTAGGTTGTGCCGTGGAAGCTTGCATGTACGGCTTTTGGATCGATGTCGGTGAAGGGTAGGACGGCCTTGGGGGCGGCGGAGAGCCCGAGCCACCATTGCCCGGGAGCTTTTCCTTCCATGTGCATTTTAATATGACGTTCGTCGACGTCGATGACGAAATTTTCTTTGGCGGTGGCGAGCGGCCAGACGATGTGCAGCTTTCCGGGGATGGAGTCGGTTATTATGGGATCGCCGCCTTCGAGGTCGGTTTCTGTGCCGTTTACCAGGCCTTTGAGTCTTATTCCCGCACGGTGCGTCTTGTCGCTCCAGACGAAGCCATCGACGAAGGGAAGGGTCAGCAGGGCATAGCTACCGGTGGCGCTGTCCTTTTTAATATTGTCAGAGATGTTCTCATCGAAGAGGTGCAGGTCGCGGATGCGCAGCTTGCCCGCTTCCCAGACGATGCTGAGACGGAAGAAGCGGCTGTCGAACCAGATGGCTTTTTTGTCTCCGTTGATGTCTTTGTCGACCGTGACAGCGGTTGGTGGAGTAAGCTTGAAATTGTTTTTGAACCAGCGGCCGGCCTCACCGAGTGTTTCTACCCGGACGAGACCGCTGTCCCGGAGGCGGGCGATGAGCGGGAATTGGATCTCGAGTCCTTTTTGCATGCCCTGCCAGGTAAAGGAGTTCTCCTGTCCCGCCTGGACATAGGCATAGCACATGCAGGCACCGTGTACGAATTGATCGAAATACCAGTGGACCCAGGCCGAGTCGCCACCGCCATACGGGTAGGAGGGTTCGAGCGTGATAACGCCCTGGCCGTTGCTGCCGAGACCGCTTTCGTATTGTCTTATCGGGTCGCTGCCCAGCATGCGGAAAACGGGGACGGGGAGTTGCCCGGAGGCGGTTTGTGCGGGCATGTAAGCATTTTTCAAGCTGGGATAATAACCCTGGTTCCAATAGCCGCCCCAGAGGGTATAGCCGTCGGTGCCGATTTGATCCTTGCAGTTGCAACTTGCGACGATACCATATTTCCGGTACATATAATCGAGCGTATACGAGTCGATGAACCAGGAGCCTACGGAGGCGGGATAACGGCCATAGATCTTTTTGAAATCTTCCATGTAGACGTCGACCAATCTTTCGCGCTCGCTGGTGCTGTAGCCGGTGGAGAAGTCGACATTGGCGTCCCAATCCCAGGGGTAACGGCCGCGCCAGCGGAGACCCGCACGTTCAACATGCGGTTGGGTGATCTCCCACCACGCGCCGATCTCGAAATTGCTATCGGGAAGACTTTTGAGCAATTGCTGATAACGTGGGTTCATGAGGGCATCGTACTGGAGGAGGAAAGTGCCGCCGAGGTGGTTTTCCCTCATGAGCTTGATCTGGCTGGCTACGGTTTGATACAAGACGTCTTCCGTGATGTTGGGGTCACGGGGTTCGAGCAGGCGGATGAAATTGACGATGTTGACGATGTGGGGTGCTTTGGTTGTTCGCTTTTCGACGGCCTGTTGGGTGAAGCGGTAATGGCCCGAGCCTATTTCGACGACCGTATAGCCGTTCTCGTGACCCACGAGTTTGATCTCGGGGTGCGTGCTTAAGGGTTGGCCGCTTTCGAGGACGTCGCTTTGA
>JAICXX010000035.1 GCA_025934485.1 Chitinophagaceae bacterium | reverse complement strand
ATGCAATGTAGCGAATTACCGGCAAAACGCTAATGTCTGTCCTATCGGACCAAGCCTCCTTCGTCGGCTTATGGGGTGAGTTAGCCGCAATTTACCTACTTTCGCATTATGGCAGAAAAGATCACTACTACCAGCGGGAAAGCCGTAGCCGAAAAGCTCCTCCAGGCGCAGGCCGTCAAGCTGAGCCCCCGTCAACCGTTTACCTGGTCCTCCGGCTGGAAAAGCCCCATCTATTGCGACAACCGCAAGATCCTGGGCTTCCCCTATATCCGCGATTTTATCAAGTCCGAAATGTGCAATGTCATCTTTGCCCAGTTCCCCGAAGCGGCCCTCATCGCCGGTGTGGCGACGGCCGGTATCCCCTGGGGCGCTATGGCCGCTGATCAGCTCAAGCTACCCTATGTCTATGTCCGCAGCAAACCCAAGGAACACGGCCTCGGCCAGCAGATCGAAGGGTATTACCAGTCCGGACAACCGACCGTGGTCATCGAAGACCTCCTCTCCACTGGAAAAAGCAGCCTGCAGGTTGTCGATGTCCTCCGGCAGGAAGGAATGCCGGTACTGGGGGTAGTGTCGATCTTCAATTATGGTTTTACGACGGTAAGCCTGGCCTTTGAAAAAGCGGGCGTCCCCTATGTCTCGCTCTCCGACTATCCCACCCTGATCAGCCTGGCCATGGAAAAAGGCCTCGTCGGCGCCCAGGAACAGGACATCCTGCTGAAATGGAGCACAAACCCTGCGGCTTGGCAGGGCTAGCAAGTTTTCGTATCTTACAGTATCTAATTTCCATTACATATGAAAAAAATGCAACTCCTCCTGCTAGCCTTCTTCGCCTTAATTGGCTCGGTATCGGCCCAGACACCCGTTAAGAAAACGGTGGTTATCAAGACGCCTACCGTACAATGCGAAAAATGCAAGGCCCGCATAGAGAACTACATGAGCCATGAAGACGGCATCGTAAAGATCAATGTAGACTACAAAAAGAAGATTACTACCGTCACCTTTCTCACGGATCGCACCAACATCGAAAATATCAAGGCCGATATCGCAAACGTAGGCTATGATGCCGACGACGTCACCGCCGAACCCGACTCCTACAAACGCCTCCCCACGTGCTGTAAGAAACCGGAAGACGGCGGCGGCCCCGCGAAACAATAAAAGGTATGAGAGAACCCGGCCTGAGGCCGGGTTCTCTTTTAATGTTGCGCCCGCGTATGCGCTGCTTTTTTTGCGGCTGCACTCCGCTCGCCGGGAGTTCGTTGCTGCGCCGCCGCCTTAGCCTGTTTGGACAAGGCTCCAGGTGAAGCGGCCGCCGTGCCCTCTTTCTTTTGCACCTGGACACGCGCCCGGCTTCGCACGGGATTCACCGGCTCATGGCGCTTTCCCTTTTCAAGCTCCCGCTGGGCATTCTTCCGCGTCTTCTCGGAGGTCTTGCCCTTAGCCGGCGGCTTCAGCTCCACCCCTGCCCTGCGGGCTTCGGAAAGGCCGATGGCGATCGCCTGCTTTGTGCTGCGCGCACCCGTTTGGCCCTTGCGGATGCTGTCCATCTCCGCCTTCACAAACTCTCCGGCTTGTGTACTCGCGGATTTCCCCTGTGCTTTATCGCGTTTAGCTGCGTCAATAGTTGCTTTCGTAGGCATAAAATATCGTTTTGAGCATGCCTGCAATGAGCATGCCCATCACGGCCTATCATTCGCCCGCTACTGCTCCCCTGAGCCATCGTCCCCCGAGCCCTCACGTTGCGGCTTGTCCTTGATCCGCCCCACCTCCCGCAACGCCTTGTGCAAGACCCATTCGATCTGTCCATTGACACTACGAAACTCGTCGGCAGCCCACTTCTCGAGCGCCTTCATCGTCGCCGCATCTATCCGTAAGGCAAAAGGCTTCTTCTCCGCCATCATCAATGATTTAAAGTCCCGGCATTCACTATCGGCTGCGTGTCCCTGTCCCCACACAAAACCACCATCAGATTGCTCACCATCGCCGCCTTCTTCTCCTCATCCAGCTCGATGATCTGCTTGCTCGAAAGTAAATTCAGCGCACTCTCCACCATGCCTACCGCCCCTTCCACGATCTTATGCCGCGCTGCCACCACCGCCGACGCCTGTTGCCGCCTGAGCATCGCGCTTGCAATCTCCGGCGCATAGGCCAAATGCGTGATCCGGGCCTCCACCACCTCTATCCCGGCGATATCCAACCGCTCCGAGGTCTCCCGCTCCAGCGTAGCATTCACCTCGTTGAAATCCGTACTCAACGTGACGCCGGCCTGCTCGTCTTCAAAATGATCGTAGGGATACAATGCCGCGAGCTTCCGCACCGCCGAATCCGTGTTGATCTTAACGAACTTCTCATAGGCATCCACTTCAAAAAGCGCCCGATAGGTATCCTTTACCCTCCACACGGTGATCACGCTGATCAACACCGGATTCCCCATCTTGTCGTTGACCTTTAATTGCTCACTCTCGAAGTTCCGGGCCCGCATCGACACGGACTCGCGACTGTAAAAAGGATTGACCCAAAAAAGCCCGCTTGTCGTTACGGTACCCTGATACTTCCCGAACAACAACATCACCTTGGCGGTATTCGGCGGGATCACCAGCAATCCTTTGGAGAGGAACAACGCCAATATGAATGCCGCCGCTCCCAGCGGGCCGCTGATCTCTTTAGCCAATAATAATATTCCCCCAAGCACCAACACGAAAAACACCACTAACATCCCATAACCATCCGCTGGCTTAATGACCTTTTCTTTTAGTTGTGTGTCCATAAAATTTAATTTAATATCAAAATGATATCGAAGATATATTGCAAATCCGGGAAATGCAAACTTTTTTATTTTCCCCCTGTTAGAAGGGGATCATGCCGACAAAAATCCTTCTTAGCGTCCTCGACCAGACGCCCATCCGCAAAGACAGAGACGCACCCGCCGCCCTGCAGGAGTCCATCCGGCTTGCCAGGCTGGCTGATTCGCTGGGGTATACGCGCTATTGGATCAGCGAACATCACAATACCTCGACCCTCGCCGGCGCCGCGCCGGAAGTCTTTATAGCCAGGCTCGCCGCGGAGACAAAACATATCCGACTGGGTTCCGGCGGTATCATGCTACCCAATCACAGCACCCTCAAGGTAGCGGAGAACTTTCGCCTGCTGGAAGCACTTTATCCCGGCCGTATCGACCTCGGCATCGGCCGTGCCCCCGGCGGAGACCGGTTGACGGCGCAATTGCTCAACCCCGGCAATACCTTCGATCCGCAGGATTATATTCGCCAGATCCGCGATCTCGAAGCCTTTCTCACCGACACGCCCACACCCGGCACCTTTGAAGGGAAGATCCGGGCCATCCCGAAGATCGACACCCGACCCGAGCTCTGGATGCTCACGTCCTCCGGCGAAAGCGCCCATCTCGCCGCGCATTTCGGCATGGCCCTCTCGTTCGCGCAATTCATCAATCCCGTAGGTGGTCCCGAAGCGGTGCGCGCGTATAAAGACCGATTCCGCCCTTCCGCCACCCTTGCCGAACCCAAAGCCAGTGTAGGCGTCTTCGCCTTCTGTTCCGAAGACCCCGAAAAAGCGGCGGAAGTCCAGGCTCTCGTCGACTACCGCCTCCTGGGTTTCGAAAAAGGCCGCTATGACGAGATCCCCACCGTAGCGGCGGCTACCGCTTATGAGTACACGCCAGCAGAATACCAACGCGTGCTCTACAACCGCCAGCGTACCGCCATCGGCACACCGGACCAGCTGCGGACAAAACTAGGGAACCTCGCCACCGATTTCGGCGTCGACGAGATCGTGCTTTCCACGTTTACCGAAACGGCCGAGGATCGTTTTCACTCCTATGAATTATTGGCCGGCCTCTTTGCACTTCGCCCGCGGGAAATCCCTACCTTTCAGGAATCATGAGACCGATCGCCTTTTGTATCCTGCTTGTCTTCTCCATCGCGGCTCACGCGCAGCCGCGACAGCCCAACATCATCTTCATCCTTGCGGACGACCTCGGCTACGGTGATGTCGGCTACCAGGGCCAGCGAAAGATCCATACGCCCAATATCGACCAGATGGCAGCCGACGGCATACGCTTCTCCTACTGCTATGCCGGCGCCACCGTCTGCGCCCCATCCCGTGCCAGCTTTATGACAGGCCTCCACACCGGCCATACCCCCATCCGCGGCAACCGCGGCTTCAAACCCGAAGGACAATTCCCGCTTCCGGATTCCAGCCTGACCATCGCCACCGTCCTGCAAAGCCACGGTTATGTCACCGGCGACTTTGGCAAATGGGGCCTGGGCTACCCCGGCTCCGCCGGCACCCCCAGCAAAAAAGGCTTCGCGGATTTCTTCGGCTATAATTGTCAGACGCTCGCCCATAATTACTATCCCGATCATCTCTGGGCCAATGCAGAAAAGATCGAGCTGCCGGGCAACATGCCGGCCACGGCCCGATCCAGCGGCAGCAGCACGGCCGGCAGCAGCAACCGCGTCTATTCCGCCGACCTCATCCACCAGCACGCGCTGCAATTTATACAGGCCAACAAAGACCATCCGTTTTTCCTTTGGTTGAGCTATACCCTGCCCCACGCCGAGCTGCAGGTGCCCCACGACAGTGTCTACGAGAACTACGTCGCGCAATTTCATGATACCCTCCGAGCCGCCTACGCCGCGATGGTCTCCCGGCTGGACCGTTATGTCGGGGAGGTGAGAAAGCAAGTACAAGCCCTCGGCATTGCCAACAACACCCTGATCCTCTTCAGCAGCGACAACGGTCCGCATCGCGAAGGCGGCAACGACCCTGCTTACTTCAATAGCAGCGGATCGCTCCGCGGCATCAAACGCGATCTCTACGAGGGCGGCATTCGCGAGCCTTTCGTAGCGGTATGGCCCGGCACCATCCGCCCCGGAGCCAGCAGCGAACGGCCCTTCGCCTTCTGGGACCTCTTCCCTACCTTCGAACGGGTTGCAGACATCCCCGTGACGAAAAACATCGACGGCTATTCTATCCTTCCGCTTCTCGAAGGACATCCCGAAAAAGCCAAACAACACGACTATTTTTATTGGGAATTTCATGAGAACGGCGGCCGCCAGGCCGTCCGCTGGGGCAAATGGAAAGGCGTCCGGCTGAAGGTTAATACCATCGCCGACCCGCACATTGAATTATATGACCTGGAAAAAGATCCGCGGGAGACCACGGACATCGCCACACAGCATCCCGACATCGTAAAGCACATAAAAGAGCTCATGGCGCAGGCCCATCGGCCGAATAAAGACTGGCCGCTGCTCGTTTCGGAGCTTAACGGGAAAGCCCCGCCCCGGTAGATTCCCGGACCTCGAGGCGGGCCGGCAACATCACCCGGTCCTCCGGCGTCACGATATATTTCTTCTCCAGGCGCCGGAACAGGATCGTCGCCGCCTCCTTACCCATATCGAAAGCCGGCTGCGCGATCGTGGTGAGCGAAGGATTCAGCAGCGAAGCCGTCACCAAATTTGAAAAACTGATCACCTTTACATCCTCCGGTATCCGCAGCCCCAATTCACGACATACATGATATACCTGCACTGCTAGTTTCTCCACTGACGCGAAGACGCCGTCCGGCCGATCCTCCCGCGCCAGCAGTTCCCTGATCAACCGGTAATTGGCCTCGTCGTCGCTGCCGCAATGGATGATCCCCCCATCCCGCTCGAACCTCCGCATGGCATCCAGGTATCCCTGCTGCCGTTTTAATGAAATGCTCAGGCACATCGAGATCGTGAGATGCGCGAGCCGTCTGCACCCGGACTTGATCAGATGCTCGGTAGCCACGAAACCGCTTTCATAGTCATTGGTCATCACCTTAGGCGCCGTAATCCCCTCGGAAACCCGGTCAAAGAATACCATCGGGATATTCCGCTGCTGCAATTCGAGCAGGTGGCGCGTGTCCTGCGCCGACCCACAAAGCGATAAGACCACGCCGTCCACGCGCCCGCTTTGCAGGCTGGAAGCGATGGCTGCCTCCTCCGCTACGTCTTCATTGGTAAGATAGATCAGTACGTGATACCCTTTAGCCCGGGCCACCGTTTCGATGCCTTTGATCGCCAGCGCAAAGAAATTGTTGGCGACCTCGGGGATCACGACGGCAATGGTGCGGCTGCGATGTTTACGTAGACTGCTCGCGTAAGGATTGGGCTGAAAATTCATTTCCTTTGCAAGTGCAAAAACGCGTTGCTTGGTGGGGGTGCTGATCTCCCAACTGTCCCGCAAGGCGCGGCTGACGGTGGAAACAGACAAATTGAGCTCCCGGGCTAATTGTTTTAAGTTAACCGAGTTCATAGACAAGCGGTATGTTTTGAATGGTCGCCGCCCTCGCGGCAGAAACCGAAAATTACAAAATCCCTCTGCCTCTCCGGGCATTATTTACGAAAACGTTGTAGTTGAATTTTCGTGTTTTCTTCGCAACCGTTTCCGTAAATAAAGCACCCAGACACAAGACATTATCCTGAAACTTTTCTCCAATTTGGCATCAGAATATCGACAACCCACTTAAAAAAAACTTGCCATTATGCTTATGCGAAAATTGCTTTTCGTGCTGGCACTGACGCTCATGTTCGGCTCCACGCTGCAAGCCCAGGTCAGAACCATCACCGGAAAAGTCGTTTCTTCAACGGACAACAAACCTATTGCCGGCGCTACGATCTCCTTGCAGGGCGCAAAGAGATCAGCGACCGTCGCAGCCGCCGAGGACGGCTCCTTTTGCATCCAGGTACCAAAAAGCCATTTCGTAATGGAAGTCTCAGCCATCGGCTTTGAAACAAGCGAGATACCGTCCGTTAGTATGAAAGAGGAGCTCGTCATCGTCTTAAAACAATCCGCCAAAGGCCTCAACGAAGTTGTCGTCGTAGGGTATGGTACCACCAAAAAGAAGGACCTCACTGGCTCCGTGGGCCTGGTCCCGCTGGCGAATACGGACAAAACACCCGTCACCGGCACCGCGCAGTTGCTGGAAGGGACCGTCGCCGGAGTCCAGGTCACCCAGACCAACGCACAGCCCGGCTCCTCCTTCATGGTCCGCGTCCGCGGTATCAACTCCATCTCCTCGGGCAGCGACCCGCTGTATGTGATCGACGACTTCCCCGGTGCGGACATCACGGCGATCAACCCTTCGGATATCGCGTCCATCGATGTACTCAAAGATGCCTCCGCAACCGCCATCTTCGGTAGCCGCGGCGCTAACGGCGTCGTGATCATCACCACGAAAAAGGGGACCAGCGGCAGGAATGCCGTGACCGTAGATGCCTACACTGGTTGGCAGACGGTAGCGCGTCAGCTCCAAATGATGAACGCGCCCACTTTCGCCTCCTATCTCGACGATGTAACATCCACCAACAACGCCAACAACGGGACCAACACGGCCTTGCCCTATACCCAGGCACAGATCAACGCGATGGGCCCGGGAACTAATTGGCAGAAGGCCATCTTCCGCACCGCGCCCGTCTCCAACTACAGTCTGGGTTTCAGCGGTGGCAATGCCGAGGGCCATCACTATCTCAGCCTCAACTATTTCAACCAAAACGGCGTGGTCCTCAACTCGGGCTACCAGCGTGGCGTCATCCGCTTTAACATGGACCATCGCGTAGGTTCGAAGATCAAGGTCGGCTTCAACACCCAGGCATCTTACGATTACCAGCAAAAGGCCAATATCAACACGAATGGCGGCAGTACCGGCGGCACCATCCTCGACGCCCTGCGGGCAAGCCCCATTATCCCCATCAAGGACAGCACCGGGAACTACACCTATCAAAACGGCCCGCAGCCCTATGTCGATATCCTGGGCAACCCCGTGGCCGCCGCCGTCTATAATACGGCCAAAGGCGACAACATTCGCCTGCTGAGCAACATTTACGGCGAGTATGAAGTGATCAACGGACTCAAGCTCCGCGCAAACTTCGGCGGTGAGCTGCTCAACTACCGCGAAGACATCTTCCGCCCCACGACCACCTATCTCGGCGCCAACTCGAACGGTTATGCAGCCGTTAACACGAACAACAACTACGATTGGCTGCAGGAATACACCGCGACCTACGACAGGACCTTCGGCATCCATGCCATCAACTTCGTAGGAGGCTGGACCAACCAGGAATGGACCTATCGCTCCGCCAATGTCACCGGCACCACCCTCAGCTCCAATAGCTATGGCACCGACAACCTCGGCGTCGCCGGCTCCGTCACCACCACCTCCAACAAATCCAGGAACTCGCTGGTATCCGGGCTGGCCCGTCTTAACTACCGGCTGATGGATAAATATCTCGTGACCTTTAGCTGGCGCGCAGACGCCTCCTCGCGTTTCGGCCCCAACAAAAAATGGGGCTACTTTCCCTCGGGCGCCTTCGCCTGGCGCGCCTCGGACGAGAAATTCATCCAGAAGATCAACGCCATCAGCGACCTCAAATTCCGCGTGAGCTATGGCAAAACGGGTAACCAGGACATCGGCGATTACAACAGCCAGTCCCAATACGGTACCAACACCTACTATCTCAACAGCGCCCGCGTCGTAGGTATCTCGGCCAACAACCTCGCCAATGCCGATCTTCACTGGGAACAAACGGCTCAATTCGATGCCGGTTTCGATCTCGGCCTCTTTAGCAACAGGGTCACGCTTACCGCCGACTATTATAACAAAAAGACCACCCAGCTCCTTTATAACGTGCCGCTGCCCTCCACCTCTGGATTCACCAACCTGCTGGAGAATATCGGTGCCTTGCGCGACCAGGGTGTGGAATTCCTGCTGACTACCAACAATATCGAAGGAAAAAAACTGCACTGGACCACGACCTATAATCTCTCCGTCAACCGCAACAAGATCCTCAGCCTGGGCAACGTCACCTACCAATATATCGGAAGTGTGAGCACCAGCCTCTTCCCCAGCGGCGGCCAGGTATCTAGTATCCTGCAGGACGGCAAGCCCATGGGCTCCTTCTATGGATATAAGTTTCTCGGCATCTGGCAGTCGAAGGACCAGATCGCCAAAAGCGGCACCAAAGAGGCCGTCCGCCCCGGCGACCCGCACTATGCAGATATCAGCGGCGACAGCAATATCACGGCCGCCGACAGGACCATTATCGGTCATGCCCTGCCGAAATTCACCTATGGCTTTACCAGCGACCTCACGTATGGCCGCTTTAACCTCTTCGTCCTCATCCAGGGCGTCTATGGCGACAATATCCTCAACGAGAACAAGATCGAGATGGAGAATGGAACGACCTCGGATAATAAGTTCGCCTATGTGTTGCGTGACAGCTGGGTTGCCGGCAGCAATAACAACCGCCTGCCAAGCGTCGTCAGCACTCTACGACGCACCCTGGGCGTGACCAGCGATATCATCGAGGATGGCAGCTATATGCGGTTCAAGACCATCACCCTCTCCTACAATCTGCCATTGCCCAGGCTCACCAGTGTGTTTAAATCGGCCAACATCTATGTCACCGGCCAAAACCTGATCACCATCACAAATTACACGGGCTTCGATCCGGAGGTGAACTCCTATGGTAACTCGAACACTTCGCTCAATTCCGATTATAACCCCTATCCCAATATCAGGACCTTCCTGGCCGGCATTCGCCTTGGTTTCTAAATCGCAAACTCTACCAAAAATGAAAAATTTTATCATATTGCTTTCCGGTGTCGGCGCAATCCTCTTCGGCTCCTGCAAAAAAGAGCTCACCGAGACGCCCTACAGCTTTCTGACACCCCAGACCTTTTATAAAACGGCTGCCGACGCACAGAGCGCTATCAACGGCGCCTTCTCGGCGCTCCAGCCCCAGGCCTACTATCAGCGCACGATCTATATCATGACGGAATGCCCGGCCGATCTCCTCGCGCCCATCCTGACCCAGAACCAGGAACGCATCGACATGTATAAATTGCAATACACCGCCACCAACCCCGAGATCACTAACTGGTGGCAAAATAGCTATAAGCTCATCAGCCGTGCGAACGATGTGATCACCAACGTCCCCAAGATCAATATGGACGTGTCCACACGCAACCATATCGTCGGCAACGCCTATTTCCTTCGCGCCATGGCCTATTTCGATCTTGTCCGCAGCTTCGGCGATGTCCCCCTGCTGCTCCACCCGATCACCAGCCCCGGCGATAGCTCGCTGTTCCCGAAACGCACCGCTGCCGCCGCCGTATACACCCAGATCATCTCCGATCTGAAATATGCCGAAGCCAACTGCTTCCCCGAACCCAAGATCCCCACCGCCTACAAAGGCGAGGTCTCCTCCGGCGCCGCCTCCGCGATGCTGGCAAGGGTTTATCTGCAACGCGCCTCGACCCCTTACGCCGATCCTGCCGACAACCAGAACGCTCTCAATGAATGCAACACGGTGATCAGCTCCGGTGTCTATTCGCTGATGCCCAACTATTCCGACGTGTTCAACTCGAACAAGAAATATTATCCCGCACAATCCGAAGTGATCTTCGCGGTCCAATTCGGTTCCAACAACAGCGGCACCACGCAGAACATCACTGTTCGCATGTTCTCGCCGTCGGCCCTCGGCGGCTCGGGCTCTTTCGTGGCCAATACGAACTTCTGGAACAACGGCTATCCCGCTTACGACAGCATCCGGAAGAACTGGAACCTCAGCGACACCGCCGGCGGAAAGATCGTGACGCCTTATATCCATAAATACCGCGACCCCTCCTGGGTACAGGGCTCGAATAACTCGCAGATGAACTGGATCGTGCTCCGCTATGCCGACGTCCTCGAGATGCAGTCGGAGGCGATGAACAATATCGACCCCACCGATGCCGGCAAGTTTAACGGGGTGAACGCCGTTCTCACCCGCGCAGGCATCCCCGCGCAATACCAGTACAGCTTCACCAATGTCGCCACACAAAGCGATTTCATCGACACCCTGGTCAAAGAGCGCGCCCGTGAGCTGTGCGTGGAAGGCCATCGCCGCTGGGACCTCATCCGGCTCGGCGCCTATCAGCAGGTGGAAGCCGGCATCGGCATGAACTTCCAGCCAAACTACCTCCTGATGCCCATTCCCCAAACGGAGCTCGACGCCAATGCGAACCTAACCCAGAACAAAGGATTCTAAAGGGAAAAGCTTATCTAAATAAACCTTACTATGCGACCTCAATTGCTTAAAGTTTCCAGTCAGCCCGGACACTCTTTTAGCGTTCGTCGTGATCTAGCACCCGACATCAACAATAAATGGCATTTTCATGCGGAGGTAGAACTCCTTCATTTCAGGCAGGGGCGTGGCACCCAGTTCGTGGGCGACAGTATCAGCCGGTTTCGATCCGGCGATGTTGTACTGGTGGGTGCCAACCTGCCCCATTATTGGCGTTTCGACGAAGGGCCGGTGGATGTTTTTGTCGTCCATTTCACCGAAAACTGCTGGGGCGGCTCTTTTCTCGATCTTCCCGAAAACGTCCGGCTCAAGGCCCTTATCGATAAGGCCCGACGGGGTCTCCAGGTAGATGGGGAAGCCAAACGCAAGATCGCCCGCCTGCTCGAATGCCTGCTGGACTCGGAAGGCATGCCCCGCATGATCCTCCTGATGGAAGCGATGCATGTCCTCGCCGAATCGGACCAGCTTTATCCCCTCGCCTCCATGGGGTTTCGCCACAGTCTCGCCGGCACCGGCCACGAACGCGTAAATTGCATCTATGATTATAGCCTGCGCCATTTCCGCCGCGCCATCCAGCTGGAAGAGATCGCAGCCGTGGCCAATATCAGCCCCAACTCCTTTTGCCGCTTCTTCAAATCGCGGACAAGAAAGACCTATTCCCGTTTTCTCCTCGAGCTGCGCGTGGGTCACGCCTGCAAATTGCTTATCGAAAATAATCTTAGCATCAAGCAGATCTGCTTCGAGAGTGGATTTAATAATTTCACCGGTTTCTATAAATATTTTAAATTGATCACCGGTCAAAGTCCCCTCGGCTATCAAAAACTATTCACACATGAAACCAATACATTGGGTTCTTATCCTGCTGACAACACCCGTCTTTCTGCACGCACAAACGCATAAGCTCGAAAGACTCTGGGAAACCGATTCCATCATCGCCGTGCCGGAATCCGTCCTCCCCGACGCCACCCACTCCTTCCTTTTCGTATCGCTCATCGACGGCGGTGGCTGGGATGCGGATGGCAAAGGCGGTGTCGGCAAACTGGGACTCGACGGCACCCACTATGACTATTGGATACACGGGCTCAATGCCCCCAAAGGGCTAGGCCGCCACGGTAACCGCCTCTACGCCGCCGATATCAGCAATGTCGCGGTGATCGACATCGCGAAAGGCTGCATCATCAAAAAGATCGAAGTCGCCGGCGCCACGGGCCTCAACGACATCACCGTGGACGACGCCGGCATCGTCTATGTCTCCGACTCCAAAGCAGGCAAGGTCTATCGCATCGAAAAAGATGTCCCAACCCTCTACATAGACAACCTCCCAGGCGCGAATGGCCTTAAGGCCACCAGGGACGGTCTCTATATCCTTGCCAGAAAAGCGGTGCTCTTCGCCGATGCGAACAAAAACCTCCGCACCATCACCGATCTCCCCAATGGCGGTGACGGCGTAGAGCTTGCCGGCAATGGCGACCTGGTGGTTAGCGAATGGGTCGGCTATGTCTACTACGTCTATGCGGACGGCCGGAAAGAGCTGCTTCTCGACACCCATAACGACAAAAAGAATACCGCCGACATCTGCTACGACGCAGCAAATCATATCCTCTACATTCCCGAATTCAATGGCAAGGCCGTCTCCGCCTGGCGGCTCACTACCGGCGCCACCACATTGCTCTGGAACGAACACCGCCTCGATACATGGAAAAGCAAGCTTATATCCGGCGATGCCACCGCGAAAGACCTCGTGGACAGGCTTCGAGAGCAGGCAGATCACCTCCTCGACCTCCCTGCGCTGTCCGTGATGGACAAAACCATCACGCCGCCCAGTGGCAGCAAACACGACTATATGAGCCAGGCGCCCTATTTCTGGTATGACAGCTCCAAACCTAACGGTCTGCCCTATCTCCGCCGCGACGGCGAGCGCAATCCCGAGATCTACAAGATCACCGATCACCGCGAGCTGGGTGAGCTGGGCGGCAGGCTCCAAACGCTTGCCGTAGCCTGGAAGCTCACCGGCGACAATCGCTTTTCGGAGAAGGCCGCCAATTTGTTGCGTCACTGGTTCGTCGACGAGGACAGCCGCATGAACCCCAATCTCGAGTTCGGTCAGGGCATCCCCGGCATCAACACCGGCCGCGGCATCGGCATCATCGAGACCATCCCCCTCATCGGCATCGCCGACGCCGTCACCCTGCTGCACGGCGCACAGGCCTGGACCGCGGCCGACGACGAGGCCCTCCATTCCTGGTATGCGCAATACCTGCGCTGGATGCTCACCAGCAAGAACGGCGGGGAGGAACATAAGGCCGCCAACAACCATGGCTCCTGGTACCTGGCCCAGGCTACCGACTTCGCCCTGTTCACGGGCGACACCGCCACGGCCCGCACCCTCGCCCTGGAAGGACGGGGTAAGATGGACCATCAGATCGAACCCGACGGAAAAATGCCCGAAGAGCTCGCCCGTACGAACGGTCTCGGCTATAGCACGTACAACCTGCAGGCGCTCTTCACCCTCGCCGCCATCGCCCGCCATGCCGGCGTCGATCTCTGGAACTATAAGAACACGCAGAACAGCGGCATCCGCACGGCCTTCGACTGGCTCCTCCCCTTTGCGATGGACGAAAAAAAATGGACCTATCAGCAGATCTCCCGGTATAACAAGGATGAGCTCTACGCCCTTCTGCTTCAGGCGTGGCCCGTGTATTCCGACAGCGAATATTTAAACGCCGCCCGGCAGATCCATCCGGGCGGCGGCAATCTCCTCACCGAGCTTTCGTGGGGACTATAACGAGCCATAGCTTCCTTTCAAAATATAAAAATCGTTGAATCGGACGACCTCGTCCCGCAGATAGCTCTTGCTGTCCAGGCTTCGGTAAATGCCCCACTTCGGCCGCACAAACGTCGTGGAATTCCGCCACATATCGATATTGCTATTGCTATAGTTCAATAACACCGAATCATCGCTCATCCGCCGGATCGTCAGCGAATAGAAGCCTGAAGTTTTATAAATGATATGCTCTTCCGCCTTGACCCAGACACCTTTGAATGGAGCCAACGGCACCGACAATACCGTTCCTAAACTCGTAGCACTGCTCGACCCTGTGTGTATAACCTGCATTTTATCGGGTGTGCCATGCCGCGGCGTAAGCGTGATGATCGGTGCGCCATCATCCCCATCACCCGCCTTGATTTGATGGATATGACAGAAATTCGGCGAAGCCTGGAAACCGGAATCCAATAAGAACTTCCACCTATGTGTCAGCGTATCGCCATAAAAACCTTTGAGGCTATCCGGACTCGGGCCATAGGTCTTGATCTCGTTGCGCTGCCGGTCGAATGCCACACACCGGTCGTTATCCGGCGTCACATGGATATAAAAGGCGAAGACATAACACCGAAGGGTGCTGTCCCATATCTCGGCAATATGCCTTCCAATTGCCGGATGCGAACAATCGGGCACTTCTTCGGCGGTACCGCCCAATACACTATCGATGAGCTCGTACGTTCCGCCCGGTCCATCGGCTCGAAGCAGGGCGCCTCGTTGCGGCGTAATGCCGCTGTGCAGGATCATCAGCAGCTTCCGGCAGGACAATAGCGTGGCGAGCAACAAGGGCACGCCATAGATCGACATTCTTTTCATAACGCAAGGTTTTATGGTGATTAATGATTTCCGCCAGGTGGCTCGCCCACCACATGATCAAGCGTCTTTCCGTCTACATCCTCGAACACAAAAGGCGGCCGCCCCTCGGGGCTCAGAAAGCTTACCTCCACATCCCGCATGTAGAGCCCCTTCACATGCCGCACGAAAAATCCGTACGCCGGCATCTTCCCGAACCGGTAAGGCTCCGGGTAATCCTTTTCGAATTCGGGTACCACCCGCGACGCCAGATCGGCCGTTCCGCCTCCCTTATAGTAAATGCGAATATTATCCATATGCAGGTCCTCGATGGGATGCCCCGGCAGTCCGCTGATGATGGCCCCGTGTCGGTAATCGGCGTTGTAGATCATGATATTGCTCAGCATGATCCTTCGGCAGGCGCCTATGGGTATCGTATCCGGCCCCCGTTGACGCGCCCCCAGCCGGATAAAGATGGGTGAATTGACGATATCCCGCATGGTGATATTGGAGATCGTCACATCTTCCAGCAATCCGCCATCCACTGTTTCCAGCGCCAGCCCACGCGAATAATCGAAGACACAATTGGTGATGGTGACATTCTTAAACCCGCCATTGGATTCCGTCCCCATCTTGATCCGTCCAGTGGGTGTGCTGTCGGAATAATGCCTGTAGTTGCGCTGAAAGGTGCCGTCGAGCAGGGTCCCCAGGTCATAGCCGCTGACCTGGCAATTGGCGATGGTGACATTCTCCGTCGCCCGGGCATAACCAAGTGCAAAAGAACTCTTCAAACAGATGCCGTCATCAAAAGGGGAATTTACGGTGCAGTTAGACACCCGTACATTCTTGCAACAGTCGATATCGAACCCGTCCCTGTCCGTGTCGACCTTCATGTTGTCGATGGTGAGGTTGTCGACGCCGGTGGCCAGGATCGCAAAATGTCCACCATGCAACACCGAGACATCCCGGATCGTCACATTGCGACAAAGCTTGAGCGCGATGGTCTTGTTGCCTCCTCCTTCAGGGACATTGGTGCTACGCGTAAGGCCGCGGCCCCAGATCAAACCCGGCCCCAAAATAGAGATATCATGCAGCCCTTCCCCGTAGAGCAGGCTGTTCATCCAATGGCTGTGGCCAAAATCCTGGTATTGCGCGAAGGCATTGGGCTCCGGTAGATCATAGCCGTTTGCCGCGGCGATCAATGCCGCTCCCTGATCGATATACAGCGAAATATTGCTTTTTAAATGAATGGTGGTCGAGAGATAATTGCCCGCGGGAAAATATACCGTCCCGCCGCCGGCAACAGTAGCCGCGTCGATGGCCTTTTCGATCGCCTCCCTGTCGTTGGTCACCCCGTCCCCCGCCGCCCCATAGGCCCGGACATTGAAGACGGTGTTAACCGCCGGCGCATGCAGCCACGCCACATAGCCGCCACCCGGCGCCAGATCGAGCGAGAGACTGTCGCCCGGCGAATACCGCAGACGCCGCATCATTATGCCGGCCGTATCGCCCGGCTGATCCAACGCCGCCAACCCCTCCATCGCGGCACCCAAAAAACGCAAAGGAATACATAGCCGTCGAGGAGAAGTCCCGTTCATGATCGCGATAAACCAATCGGTACCCTTTCGCCGTGCAAAAGCCGCGCATTCGCCAATGTCGGAACCGGGCAGCACGATCGTTTCATCATACGCCGCGGGGATGCGCCGGATAATATCCACGGCCGGACTGGCCAGCAGCTTCTCCGGGTTGGCCGCATAGGTCAGCATTGGCTCCCCACCTAAAACCACCGCGCTGGCCAGCTGATGCGCGATCGTCGTATTGCGCCGCCGTTCACCAAAATGTACGACGGTATATTCCGCCGGCCCGGCCAGCAGCCGCGTGAACGGCAAGGTCGTTTCATGCGTAGCCCGGTCCATCAGCTTGCTCGACTCCATTCCCTTCACCGCCTCCCGCGTCATCTCGTTGGGATAGGTCCGCGATAATCCCGTAGGCTTATTGCTGCCGTGAAAATCGACCAGCAGCCCCAACGCAGCCGTCTCCCGCAGGATCGCATCGTAGAGATCGATGACCTCTTTATGTTCATGATCGAAGAAGTCTATCTTCAATCCGGCGACGCCCAGCTCATGGCAATGCTCAAAAAGCGCCCGCCGCACCACGGAGTCATGCAGTTCCTTGCTATGCACCCATACCCAGATACCTACATGCTTTCCCCGGCTATAATCCACAAGGTCTTTAAGCTGCGCATCCGTCCATTTACGCCAGAAACCTTCCAGGATATTGTACTCGAAACCCAGCTGCGCCGCGAGATCGGTCCAATGCTTCATCACCTCCGGCGTGCCTTCGCCGCCGCCGTCGAGGTATTTCCACACCGCCCGGCCCGGCCGGATAAACGAGGTGTGTATCCCCTGCGGGAACAACGTAGGATCGGGCGCCGGACAAAGATCATGGATAACATCGCTGTTGACCAGCGTATTCAGATCCCGGCCAACCAGCACCACCCGCCAGGGGGTCGTGATCGTTCCCCTGACGACCGCCGGCTTAGCCAGCCGGGCGACATCCTCCGCGGAATACCGCAAAACAAAAGGATGGGAAGCCGGCTGGCGATGTGCCATTCTCACCACCAGACCGTCTTTCCCATCGGCCTGCATCACCATCCCACTATAGTTCTGCAGGTTCGCCTCCGTGATTGCCAAATAATACCCCGAAGACAATTTTATCGCAGCGGGCGGGGCTACCCATTCCCCGGCCTGCAGTGCATCGATCCCCTTTTTTACATGAACCCCTTCATAGTGCCCGGTGATGTCATGGTACCAGATGGTACCATCCGCGGGCAGGCGAAAAACTGTGGCTTCATCCGGAACCCGCTGCATACCCTCCGGCCCCGGCGCCACGACCCGAAAGGCCAAACCATCATTGAAGACGCGGATATCGATCGTATAGCCGGTCTTCCCTTTTGTCAACCGCACCACGGCCCCGTTGCAGTCATCGACAGCCGGCGTATGTACTCCCAGCCAGTCGTAACGTTCGTGAATCGTATATTTCCGGCTGCTCGTCAGCCTCGCACCCTCGGTGACGGATTGCCCATCCAATAAGAACCGCAAAGGCGAGGGTAAGACCATCGGCCGGCCATCCGCCGCCACTGTAAAAAGCAACCCGCCCGTCCCCCCGGAGAGCCCAAATTGCAAACGCCCATCGGGGCTTAAAACGGTGACTCCGGGCATAGCCGAAAAAACGACCAATGACCGAAAAACCAGGCATAAGACAAGCAATTTCTTCATAGTTTGCAATTGACGGATATTTTCCGGGTGAACAATTCCCATAATTAGCAATCTATTCAACTATTCTGGCATACCTTTCCATATGTGTCAAATTTGTAAGAATATTAGGGCCAAAATCATGTAATATGAAGCTATTCTTAATCCTCGTCTTAGGCCTTTCTTCCGTCGCAAGGGCCCAACAGTCCGGCGACGATCCTGCGACGCTGGTGCGGCGTGTGGCAGACCATATCCTTCAAACGACCTCCTTTCGTTTTGTCAATACCAAAACCAATGAGACCTTTTCTTCCACCAGCGGCCTCGCCCTATCACCCGATATCAAAGCCGAAAGCAAATACAACAAATGGCAATATGTCAATGGGGTCCTGGCCGTGGGCATGATGCAAACCGCCGCTGTGTTGCACGAACCGCGGTATTCCGACTATGCACGGAAGAATTATGATTTCATCTTTAGTAATCTCGATTATTTCAAAAAGCAATTCGATGCCGGCGTAAAGTCCATAGAATGGCGGCCTGTGCTCAAGATCAACTCCCTCGACGATTGCGGGTCCATGGCCGCAGGGCTGCTCGACGTCTATACCTTCGATAAAAAGCCGGTTTACATGGACTATTTGCAAAGGGTAGCCGACTATATCCGGAACGTACAGGTCAAATTCCCCGACGGCACCCTCGCCCGTACCCGCCCGCGTAGTATGACCCTCTGGGCCGACGATCTCTATATGAGCGTCCCCTTCCTCGCCCGCATGGGCAGGACCACCGGCGACGCCAGCTATTTCGACTTCGCAATAAAACAGGTCGAAGCATTCAATCACTACATCTACGACAGCACCACCGGTCTCTACTTCCACTGTTTCTATAACGACGAGAACACGAACGGTGTCGCCCACTGGGGCCGCTGCAACGGCTGGGTGGCCCTGGCCCAGTGTGCCCTGCTTGACGCCCTTCCCGCCAACCATCCCAAATGGGAAGAACTTCGCAAGCTCCTGCTCCGCCAGATCATAGGTTTCTCCCGCTACCAGGATACCACCGGCATGTGGCATCAGGTCCTCGATAAACCAGACTCCTACCTCGAATCTTCCGTGACCGCCATGTTCATCTATACCGTCGCCCACGCCGTCAACAAAGGCTGGATCAACCCGCGCTACCTGTCCATCGCCCGCAACGGCTGGCAGGGGCTGAGCCGCGAGGTCACCGCCGACGGCGAGGTCCGGGATATCTGTATCGGCACCGACATCGAAGAGAACATCCGGTTTTACTATGACCGGCCCCGCGAGACCAACGATACCCATGGGCTCGGTCCCTTCCTCCTCGCCGGCACTGAAATGGTGCTCGCCGCCGATCGCGGCGCCCAAAAGCCTTAAGGGCTTATTGCGTTCGTTTAAAGATCACTAAATTGCCCACCACCTGTATCGGTCCATTCGTGGCTACATACCCGCCGGAACGCACCGTCGTGGAGCTATAGGAGCCCACGAAATTATTGATGGTGATCGACCCTGAACTGGGATCATCATTGCGTGCCAGCACCATGATGCCCGACGGGTTCAGGGTATCCGCACCCTGCGGCAGCAACGTCGTGACGGTAACCGCGTTGGGGGTAAGGTTATTGAAATTGTACTCTCCATTCACGATCAGGTACTGCAGCCAGGCCTTGACCTGCGCCGGCGTATACTGGCTCCAGGAGGTGGCAGGTACCGAATCCACGAGATAGTACCCCCAATAACACTTGTTGCTTACGGTCACAGGGACCGTGGCATTTAAGGTCTGAACGGCGAGGTTATGCAGGAAAACATATGTCCTGTTGGGCTTCGTGTATTCGCTGGTATCGATACCCGAATACAGCACGGCCTGATACATCAGCTTGAACACGGTATCGGTGCGCCAGTTCGGATTCGTGGTATCCGCTCCGCTCCGGTATTTCAGGTATTGCCAGGCCGTCATATCGAGATTGGGATTTAACAGGTAGGGGGTGTGGGAGGCATCGGTCTGCAACGAAAGTCCCAGAAATTTCTTACAGCCTGTGGAAGCAATCAAAAAGAGGCTAATAAAGATCAAAAAACGTTTCATATTGAAAAAATTGACGATCAGTAAGGAGGGTTTTGAACAAGCGCCGGGTTGGCATTGAGATCATTGGCGTTTACCGGCCACAGGATCTTGCGGGGATCGGAGGCAAAGGTCTGCGCCGTCGGATATCTCTTCAGCATGATGGGGTCCAGGACCGAGCTCACGACGCCATTGCGTACCAGGTCATACCATCTTTTTCCTTCGGCAAAGAACTCCCATTGTCTTTCGGCTAATAACGCATTGCTGATGGTGGTGGAATCCACCAGCGTCGCCGTAGTGTAGGCCGGAAGACCCGCCCGAACATGGATGGCATTGAGCAGGTTGATCGCCGTCGCCGTATCATAGGTACAATTGGCCGCCTCGGCGCGCAACAATAGGAGATCGGCCAGCCGGTAAAGTGCGAAATAGACATTCGCCTGGTTATTCGCGGGATAGATCTGAACGCCCTGGGCATTCAGGTTCACCGGATAGAACTTATTGACCTTGTCGTGGTTGGTTGCCTTGAAGTCGATCGACTGCGGTCCCCGGATGTCTTTGGCATTGGCCGCACTGGTGAAATAGCTCCAGATGACATCCGAGATCCACCACTGGCTGTTGGTATTCCCGGCTCCTATCTCGCCGGAGATGCTGGCGCCGCCGTTGACGGTCCAATCCCAGTTGAGACTCCAGATACTCTCCGCCGAGCTCTGCGGCGCGATGAACAGGTTCTTCCAGGTAGCGGTCGGTTCGAGTTTATACCGGTTCGTCCCCGTAAGCCGGCTATACCAGTAGATCGCATCCGGATAATCGTGCTTCCACATATACGCGTCCATCAACATCGCGCGGATTCCCCCCACGTTCACATACCACACCGTGTTTTGGGTAGTATCGGCCAGGTTGGCGGCATTGAGCAGGTCGGGTAAAACCAGGCTATCCATCAAGTACTCAGCCGAAGACCGGGCTATAAATTTTTGCTGTCCTACGCTGTCATATGGAACCCGCCACACCGGCGCCCCGCCGAAGATGCGCAGCAAGGTGAAATAACAAAACGCGCGTACCCCATAGGCCTGTGCCAGATAGTTGTTGCTGGCCTTGGCGCCGATGCTCTGCCCCTCCTGCGACGCGGCGATGATGGGCACGTGCATCAACAGGTCATTCGCCCGCTCGATCGTCGTGTAGATGGGCGCCCAGTCCGTCCCATTGGTGGCATTGCTCAACCCATTGATCGAATACGCGAGATTTCCGTATTGCGAGACCCAGAAATTGTCCGTTCGGCCATCTCCATAGGCAAAGTAATTGTAGCTGCATTGCTGCTGTACCCCATTGTACATGGCTGCAATCCCCGCTACGATATCATCGTTGGTCTTCCAGAAACTGCCGGCAGTGATCTGCTGCTGCGGCTTCTCTGTGAGAAATTTCTTACATCCGGTGACGGCGGTCATAGCCAGCAGCATCACGAAAACAAATTGACGTCCCATATTGGAGTGGTTAGAAGGTTATATTCAATCCGATTCCTAATTCCCGTCTGCGGGGATAGCTGCCATTATCCTGCCCCATCTGGAGCGGATTGGTCGAGATCAGCTCCGGGTCATACCAGCTATAGTTAGTCCACATCAGCAGGTTGCTGCCATAGATATAGGCGTTGGCAGCCTGTGCAAAGATCTTGTGAGCCGCCTGGATGGGAAATGTATAGTTCAGCTGCGCATAGGCCAGCCGGATAAACGAGCCGTCTTCCAGGAATCGATTGCTCATCCGGATATCACCCACACTCGTCTTGAGATAGGCCGGCACCTGCGTGACATCGCCTTGATGCCGCCACATATGCAGGATCACATCCGGCTGCGGAATGATATTGGAAGTCGCATAATTATCAAGCGTCTGCGCCGCATTGTTATAGACCTTATCGCCCCATTGCGTGTTGATGGTGAACGACAAGGAGAACTTCTTGTACCGCATGGTATTCATCACGGCAAAAAAGAATTTTGGCTGCGCATTCCCGAGGATCTGCCGGTCGTTGTTGTCGATCACGCTGTCCCCGTTGAGATTCTGGTATTCGACATCGCCGCCTTTGAGCTTCACCCCTTTTCCGTACAGGCTATGGACGGGGCCGGTATAGGCCTTGCCCTGGAAATTATAGCCCGAAAAATTCCCAGCCTGATCGAAATCGGGTGACAGGGGCTGCCACTGCGCATTATAAGCATTCGACAGATCATATGGATAGACCCTCAGCTGTCTCCAGCCATAGAAATTGCCCAGCGGCTGTCCCGCCTGCAATAGCCAGGCCGCATTGCCCGCGGCATCGGCGGAATTGCCCTGGATAGCCGGCAGCCCGGCATTGAGCTGGGTGACGACACCCTTCTGCACGCTAAGGTTATAGGTGATGGACCAGTCGAAGTCCCTCCTGAGTATTGGCCTCCCGATGATCGACAGCTCGAAGCCGCGATTACGGATGCTTCCATAGTTGACCTCATAGTTACTGAACCCCGTCTCCGCGGGCAGCGGGCTCTGGGTGAGCAGGTTGTTGGTCTTCTTGATATAGACATCCGCCACGATGAGCAGCCGGGACCTGAAGAAGCTCAGATCGAGACCGGCATCCTGCTGTGTCGTCGCTTCCCATTGCAGGGTAGGATTGCCGAGTGTGGTGCTCGGCGCGATCCCCGAGATACCATTGTAATAATAGTTTCCGAAATTGTACGTCGTCTGCGCGGTATAGTCACCGATACTTTCATTGCCCGTTTGCCCATAACTGAAACGGAACTTCGCGTCATCCAGGAAACCCGCCGACCAATGCATGAAATGTTCGTCGCTGAACCGCCACGCCGCCGAGGCACTTAGAAAATCCCCCCATCGGTTATCGGGACCGAAACGCGAAGAGCCATCCCGCCGTATCGTCGTGGCAAAAAGATACCGGCCCTTATACCCATAGGTGGCCCGGCCAAACAACGAGGCCCGGGAATCCGCCGTCGCGGTGGTCGTCGTGCCATTGGGTACGATGGTCCCCGAATTGAGGGTCAACACCTGCTCGTTGACGTAGTTCACAGCCGATTCATTGTCGCCATTGGTCTGCGACGACTCAGCGCTGGTCCCGGCCATCAAGGTGACCAGGTGATCCCCGCCAAAGGTCCTGGAATAATTGAGATAGCTCTGGGCCTGCCAGTCGATGACACGGGAGAAGCTTTCGCTGCCGCTATTGGTCAGCGGGTTGTTGGAGCTGAGGATCTTGGGCAGGAACTGCTGGTTCCTCGTTTCTGTATAGGTAGCGACGGCATTGGCGGTGAGCTTGAGCGCGGGGACAATGGTAAAATCGACCTGGTTGAAAAGCGAGCCGTTGTAATTTTGGTTCAGGTTGACCTGGTCCAGTACAACCGTAAGCGGATTTCGTCGCCCGCTGATATAGCCGGTAAGCGATCCGTCGGGATTGTACAAAGCATAGTTGGGGGGACGCTGAAACGCCTGAAAGATCGTGTTCCCTTCGTCGATAACATTCCCCGTAGTATACCCGAATTGCATCCGCCCGAAATACCGGAAACGGGAGGACGGAGAGAATTCGATATTGGTCCGGAAGAACAGCGATTTGGCATAGCTGTTATAAATCAGGCCCTGGTCGTCGAGCGCGCGGATACTGGTGTAGAAATTGGTGTTCTTGCTGGCGCCGCTGGCGCTGAAGTCTACCTGGTCGCGCGCGGCGATCCGCGTCAGCACGGATTGATAATCGTTATCGGCATTATAGCTGGGATTGAGCGAGTCGGTGCTTACCCCCGAGCTGCCCTGCTCGTTGCGGTATAGCCGCACCTCCTTCGAGTTGGCCTGTGGCAGCTTATGGGCAAGCTCCCCCGATACATGCAGATACTGCACTCCTATCCTGGGCTTCCCTTCTACTCCTCGTTTAGTCGTGATGATGATGACGCCATTGGCCGAACGGGACCCATAGATCGCCGCCGACGCCGCGTCTTTGAGTATCTCCACCGACTGGACATCGTCTGGGTTGACCCAGCTCATGTTGTCCGAAAGGATCCCGTCGATCACATACAACGGCGTATTGCCGGCGCTGGAGAAAGTGGAATATCCCCTGATCTGAATGGTCGGTTGGGCTCCCGGCTCCGCCGCCGTGGTGACCAGCACCCCCGCGGCCAGCCCCTGCAACGCATCACCGAGGCTGCTGGTATGCCGCTCTTCCAGCTGTTTCGAGGAGATCGTGGTGATGGCGCCGGTGAGGTCCCGTTTTCTCTGCGTTCCATAGCCGATGACGACCACGTCATTCATGCTGCTGCTAGCCTCGTTGAGAACGACCTCCAGCTTCATTCGTTTCCCTACGGTCTCCTCCTTCGTCTCGTAGCTCACGAGTGAAAACACCAGCCTCGATCCGGGGCCATGTACGCGGATCTCGAACCGGCCGCTGCTGTCCGAGAGGGTCCCGCTCTCCGTTCCTTTGACAGTAACACTCACGCCGGCAAGCGGGCTGCCTTTGGGATCGATCACGTATCCTATGATCTTGATCCTAGTCGTCTGTGCATGCACGGTAGCAACGAGCAACAGCGCCACCGCCTGCATTAGCATCCTTTTCATATGTCAGCTGTTTTGGTTTAGCTAAAGAAATGCCGCCTAGTTCCACAGCGGATCGCTCATCGGTCCATAGGCAGGACCGCTGGTGACGGCATTGATCTGGCTCTGTGGGATCGGCCGCAGTGTATCCCTGGGTACTATATTAGACCGTCCGTCCGGGTTGTGCGCCTGCACCCGCGTCAAAAGCTGATGCGTCCGCACCAGGTCCCACCACCGCACCATTTGCCCGCATAGCTCCCGCGACCGTTCGTCGAGGATAAAATCCTGGCTGAGCTGCGCCTGCGTGATATCCATCGCCGCCTTGTTCCCCGTAGGATAGGCCGCCCGTTCCCGGATGGTATTGATAAAGCTCACCGCATCCGCAAGATCGTTGAGATGATACGCCGCCTCCGCCGCGATGAGATACGTTTCGCTCAACGTCCACACGATTACCGGCCGCACACTGGGGGCATTCTCACCCGGCCGTTCCGTATCAAAATATTTGCGCAGCGCCGGCCCCATCTGGATATTGTAGGTCCGCGGCGGCATCAGCAGATACCGCGTCGCGGCGATAGTCGCGTTGGAGACATCATAGCCCGGCATATAGCAGGCCGTATCGCCCAACGAAAATTTGGGCTTACCCGCCAGCGAAGGGTCGACGCCGGCCGGAACAGGATTCGGCCACTTGGGAATACTCGTGGCATAGTTGCAGATCCACACCGTTTGAAACGTCTTGTTGTAACGGGTATCATCGGTCTTGTCCGCAAAAACTGTATCTGTAAGCCAATGCGTCGGCACCACCCGGATATACGGCCGTCCGTCCGCGATGTCCCGCTGCATCCCGGGCACATAGGTCTCATATTTCGGCACCCACAGATGCAACAGCACATTGTCCGTTCCGCTATTGTTTTGTGTCGGCGACCCATTGTAGGCGAGCGCCGTGGTGTGCTGAACGGTCCATAACACCTCCGGGTTGCTTTCGTTCCCCTGCTGGAATACACTCCCGAAATCCTGTTGCAGCGCCAGACCCAGGCTCGCACTGCTGCTGATCAAACCCGAAGCCGTGTTATAAGCATTCTGATAGTCGTCGGGCTGTGCGGCGGAAGAGCTGGCACGCGTGAGATACACCTTTGCGAGAAGATGTCGTGCAGCAGCAGCTGTTGCCTTCCCCGGTGGTACGCTGCCCTGTACCGGACTCGGCGGCAGTCCCGCAATGGCATCCTTGAGATCCTGTACGATGAGCTCATAGACGGCGCCTATCGGTGACCGCTGCGCCGCTGTCGTAGGCGTTGCCTGAAAATGCGCATTGAGTGTTACCGGTCCCCAGAATTGCACCAGTACGAAATAGTAGTTGGCTCTTAAAAACTTCGCCTCAGCTATCATCTCCAGCCGCGTGGCGGAATCCAGCGAGGTGATCTTGGGACCATAGTCGATAAGTCCGTTACAATCGTTGATAAACGTATAGCAAGGAGTCCATATACCCGAGAGATGGCTGTCGGAAGGCGTATACCCGCTGCTGTAATAGTTGATGTTATTCCCCGTGCCGTCGTTGCCGGTGATGAATTCATCGGTCCCCGGCACCAACAGCGTGAAAAGATTTTCCGTTCCCCACAGATTCCGCATTCCGCCATAGGCCGCGTCCAGTCCGCTTTGGAACCCCTGCGCCGTAGAAAAAAAAGCCGGCGTCACCTGCGATTGCGGATGCTCGGTAAGCTGCTTGTTACACGCTGTCGCCATCGTGCCCGCCAACAATAACAGTAGTCTGTATTTCGTCTGCATTTTCAAAAAGTTTATTCATTAAAAACCGATATTCAGTCCAAACAACATCGACCAAACCGCGGGCGTATTCACATTGAGCGTACCCGCCGATTCGGGGTCGACCCCATGATAAGTGCTCCGGTATGGGGAGAAAAGGATAAAAGGATCCTTCGCCGTCGCATAGAGCCGCATCGTCTTGAATCCCGTCCCCCGGAACAGCGAACCCGGAACGCTATAACCCAACGTCATGCTCCTGATCTTTAAGAAGCTGCCGTCGAAATAACCAAAGGTGCTGTGATAAGGTGGATTGGTCTGCGCCGAATTCGCTGCTGACCATCGGTTCGTGGGATTCACCGTCGTCCAGTAGTGTACATTGACATTGTTGTAATTGCCCTGCATCGTGCTGGTGAAACCGGCTCCAAAAAGATCGGAAGAGATCATCCCGCCGATGCGCACGGCCGCCACCACTGTAAGATCGAAATTCCGGTAGGCAAATCGTTGCGTGGTACCGCCCTCCCACCTGGGCTGCGGCGTTCCGACGATACCTTCGTCACCAGCATCGATCACCCCATTGTGGTTCCGGTCCAGTATCCTGGCCTGACCGATCACCGACTTGGTCCCCGTAATCGTTTGTCCCAACGCCTTTGCCGCGGCCGAGTCCTGCGAGGTGGCCTGCCAGATGCCCGTGCGGATATAGTCGTAATAAGAGCCTATGGGGCGGCCTACAAACCACTTGTTGGCGATATCCGCCGGCTTGCCATCCAGCGTCGTGGTGATGCTCGGCAATAGCCGTGTGATCTCTCCCCGGTCGATATAGAAGTTGACATCCATCGACCACGCAAAAGCATGGCTGTTCCGCGCCCTCAGGATATCCGCGGCAATATGCACCTCGATACCTTTATTCTCGCTCTTGCCGATATTGGTGAGTATCTGCGCCGGGATGCCCGAGGTGGGCGGCAGCGTCACCGGCATGATCATATCCCGCGTATAGGAATGATAGAGCTCTAAAGTCCCCGACAACCGGTTTTGCCAAAAACCGAAATCGACACCCACATTGGCTGTGGCCGTATACTCCCAGTTCAAATTGGGATTGGGGGCGGAATAAGGATAAAGACCTGTAGTCGTCGTCCCTCCATAGTTATAGGTCTGCTGCGTCAGCGAGCCCAGGGTCTGATAAGGGGTGATGGCAGGATTCCCTACCTCCCCGTAGCTCGCCCGCAATCTTAGGTTCGAGATCGCCCCCCTGTGTTGCAAAAAAGGTTCTTTTATGATATTCCACGCCGCCGCCGCGCTGGGGAAGAGATGATATTTGTCCCCCGGCGCCAGCACGGACGAGCCGTCGGAACGCATCGTGAGCGTCAGCAGGTATTTGTCGTTGAACGTATAATTCAACCGCGCCATATAGGAGATCAGCACCCAGTTGAGCAGCTCGTTGTTGTTGTTCGTCGTACTATTGGTAGCCTGGAAATTTGCCCCCAAAGCGGGGTTATAGAACTGCGCCTGGTCCGAAAGTAAATTGGTGTAGTCGAACGTCGTATTCGATGAGCCATATTTTTGATAGCTGTAAAGCGCGGTAAAATTGATCTTGTGCAATTTCGCGATGGTCTTGTCATAGACCAGCATATTCTCCAGCGTATAGCTCGTCGTTTCCGTAGTGGCGTTCTCCGCCGTCGAGCTCACCCCCAGATTCTCGGTGGTATTGGCGCCATAAAAATGGCCATAGATATCGCTCCGCAGTTCGGCTCCGCCATTAAAGCGGTATTTGAGCCCTTTGATCGGGCTGACCTCCACATACATCGAGTTGAAGGTGCCCAGCCGGTCGCGTTTCTCCACCGTTGCACCCGGCAGAAAATCGGCCAGCGGATTCCATACCTGGTTGGCGCTCCCCGGCAGGAAATTGTTGATGAGCTTCCCTGTAGAGTCATAGGGCAGCACCAGCGGACTGGCTCTCAGCGCCTCTGGGAGCGGATCGATGCTTTCCCCTTTGGTGACCGTATAGGTGTTCAGCGAGCTCACGCCCACCTTCACGTAATTGCCTATTCGCTGATCTACGTTCAATCGTAAGGAATAGCGTGTAAAGCTTTGGCCGGGATATACCCCCGTTTCCTGGTAATAGCCGCCGCCTACCGAGTATTGCGTGATGTCCGTACCCCCCGATACGCTAAGCTGGTGATCGGTACTGATCCCCGTCCTGTAGACCAGCTTCTGCCAGTCCGTGCTGCGACCAAGGAAGATGCCTTCCCTTTCTTCCGGCGCCAGCTGGATCAGCGAGCCGTTAACCAGCTTGGGATCATCAGGACCGGTGTACACCCCTTTATTACCGATATACGTAGCCCATTTCTTCAGCTCGAAATATTCCGGGCCATTCATCATGGGATATTCTCCTGCCGACTTGGTAAAACCCGCATACCCGCTATAAGCAACCCTGGGCTTGCCGTCCCGCCCCCGTTTGGTCGTCACGAGGATCACTCCATTGGCGCCCCGCGATCCATAGATAGCAGTGGAAGAGGCATCTTTGAGAACCTCCACCGCCGCAACATCGTCCTGAGCGATATCGTCGATACTGCCTTCAAAGGGAATACCGTCGACGACGAAGAGCGGACTGTTACCCGCTTTAACACTCCTGGTTCCGCGGATCAATATGGAAGGGCTCTCCCCGGGATGCGCGTTCCCCTTCGATTTCTGGATATCGATGCCGGCGGCCTGTCCCTGTAAAGCCTGGCTCAGGTTAGCGGACGGTACATCCTGAATGGATTTTTCACTCACCGAAGCTATAGCCCCCGTGACCTCGCTCTTGCGCCGCGTACCGTACCCTACCACGATCACCTGGTCAAGATCGTTCTTATTCTCTTCCAGACTGATTGTAAGGGTATAGTTATCAGCTGATCTGATCTTTATTTCTTTAACAAGATATCCCGTATGCGAGATCACAAGCGTACTGTTTACCGGCGCCATCAGTTGGAATGAACCATTCGGGCCCGTCGTAGTGCCGCGGGATGTCCCTTTGATAACGATTGAAGCACCCGCCAGCGGTTCGCCACCGGCAGACGAGATCGTGCCATGAATAGTTGCGGCAGGGGGCTGTGCCAGGATCGGCATAGTGCATAGCAGCCAGCAGAACAGCATATAGCTGCGTCGGAGACATATCATATGAGCAGTTTAACTGGGAAAAAAGCAATCTCTTTCTATCTGCAACTTGGCCATATTTTAGCAATGCCGCTTTCATCCAAATTGCCATTTATTCAACTATTTTGGCATGCACTATAAAAAACTGCGCCCCCACTTCCGTGGGGGCGCCTACATAATACTTGCCCTATTGAATTTATTTCATGTCGACTTTGATCACCGTCGCCAGCGCATCGGGTGCCGTCGCGGGCACATGTATAACCAATCCGTCTAACGTCTTCTCGGTTTGCAGGGTTGTGCCCCCGGCCAGCAATTTCGCCGTTCTCACTTCACCCTGCATCGCTGGCACCAACAGACGTCCGTCGGCCGGCCAGTCGAAAACGGTGAAATAGCAGGTCGACCCCTTGGTCGTACAACGGCCCCAGGGCAGCGGCCCCATGGGGCTTCCCTTGGTGCCATAGATCGCTTCCCCATTGACCTTCATCCAGCTGCCGATGACCTTGAGTGCGTCGATGCTGGGCTGCGGGATCTCCCCTTCCGGCGTAGGTCCCACGTTCAACAGATAATTGCCGCCTTTAGAAGCGATATCGACGAGGTTATGGATCAGCGTCGCCGGCGTCTTCCAGTGGTGATCGTTCTTTTTAAAACCCCAGGTGCCGTTCATCGTCATACAGGTCTCCCAATCGCCATTGAGCTCACCTGGATTGGGGATCTTTTGCTCGGGTGTCTTATAGTCGCCGGGAAAATCGGGGCGCTTGAGCCGGTCATTGGTGATGATCGCCGGCTGCAGGGCCAGCAGGCTATGCAGCTTCTCGGCATATTCGTCGGTCATGCCCGTGGGCGTGTCCCACCACAAGACGGCGACATCGCCATAGTGAGTGAGCAGCTCCCGTACCTGCGGCACCGCCACCTTGTCGATATAGCCGCCCATCGAATCCGTGGTCTGCGCCGGGTCCCAGTGGCCATTGTGCGCAGCCGTATAGGCGTCGATAGCGGCGCTGTCTGGATTCGGCCAGCCCTCGGACGTCACCTTTCGGGATACGGCACCGCCGGGGTTGTTCCAATCCTGCGCCTGGGAGTAATAAAAGCCCAGCCTGATGCCATATTTTTTGCAGGCCGCCGCCAGCGGCTTCAACAGATCCTTGCCATACGGCGTCGCGTCCACGACATTCCATTTACTTGCCTTACTCTCGAACAATGCAAACCCATCGTGATGTTTGGCCGTGATGACGATATATTTCATACCCGCATCCTTTGCCATCTTCACCCAGGCCTCGGGATCGTACTTTACCGGATTGAACTGCCGCGCCACTTTACGATATTCGGCCACGGGTATTTTTCCCCGGTTCATGATCCACTCGCCGGCCTTATTGATCTGGCGACCGTCGTATTCGCCACCCAATACCGCATAAACACCCCAATGGATAAACAGGCCAAACCGCGCTTCCCGCCACCAGGCCATGCGTTCGTCGCGCGTCAGCGTGTCGCCTTTCCGCATGTCGATCATCAGCGGCTGCGCCATCACACAGACGCTTCCCGCTATAAAAGAAAATACCAGCAATAGTTTTTTCATAACGAATTATTTGCTTTTCAATGTAGTTATGCAGTCGGCTATCGCCTCGTGTCATATGTCGCTTTATTTCCTGCAACTAACTACTTATTCTCCAACCGCGGACCACGCAAACTCACCATTTATTCAATTATTTTGGCATCTCCGGGACCCAGGTACTCCTTAACAAGGCCTCCATATAGTAATAGTCCGCATAGCTCAGCGGCTCATCGACCTCGAGATTCGTCGGTTTGGTACCCGTGCTGTGCAACAGGAGAAATCCTTTATCCTCCCCTACCGGCGCCCGGTAATGGTCGGTAAGGCTTTTTACTATTTGGTCCGCGGCCTTTCGATAGGCGGAGCTATTGGTGCTATATCCGCTCAATTCATAAAGACCCGATGCGATCACCGCCGCTGCCGAAGCATCGCGCGGCTCCTTTGGGATCGCCGGCGCATCGAAATCCCAATACGGCACCATATCCGCGGGCAATCGCGGATGATGCAGGATGAACGCGGCGATATGTTCCGCCTGCCGCAGGTAAGCGGGGTCGTGCGTATACCGGTAACAGACCGTATACCCATAAAGCCCCCAGGCCTGCCCCCGCGCCCACGCGCTGGAATCGGCATAGCCCTGCCAAGTCATCCTTCGCCGCACCTGTCCAGTGACCGTATCGTAATCGACTACATGATACGAGCTGTAATCGGCGCGGAAGTGATTCTTCATGGTCGTATTGGCATGGCTCACCGCGATTCGATAGAATGAGCTGTCGCCTGTAAGCCGGGTCGCCTCAAACAGCAGTTCGAGGTTCATCATATTGTCGATGATCACTGGGTATTGCCAGAGCTCGCGATGATGATCCCAGCTTCGGATGACGCCTATTTTTGGATTGAACCGCGTAGCCAGCGTTCGCGCCGCCGTAACGATGGTGCGCCGATAAGCGGTATCCCGCGTGATACGATAACCCGCGCCAAAGCTGCTGAAGACCTTTAAGCCGACATCGTGCGAGGTTCCGTTGACACTCTCGCGCTGCTCCGGCGCAGTGAACAGCGCGGCCTCCCGTTTCCATTCCGGCTTACCGGTATACTTGTACAACATCCATAAGACCCCCGGGAAATATCCGCTGGTCCAGTCCCGCGAAGCCACGAGCTTTAGCCGGCCATTCCCGATGGTCCGCGGACTAAACGGCGTCATCCCGTCACCGACACCCATTCCGCCCGGCGCCCCGTCCGCCTCCCGGATCGCCTTCACCGAATCGAGCATCACCTCCGTCTGCCGCTCCGCATCCGCGATCACCTTCGGGACGTCCACCGGCGGCGAGTCTGGCAACCCCGAGGCCACCCCGTGCCGATGTCCGGCTCCGGTTAGCCAGATCAACGGATGCCGAACCGGAAGATTGCGGATGACCTCGGGATTCTGCGGGTCATGATCGAGCCGCTTCCAGGTCTCCAGCCATTCCTTATTGCCATAGGCAACCGCGCCGAAAAGCAACGCGGGCTGCGCCACCGGCCACTGGTCCCAGATCATGATATCATGCGGATAAGGCCATTTGTTTTTGTTGGCGATATACGGATACAGGTATTCGATCCCTTTTTGGATCGACTGGCCGCTTTCCGCCTGGTAATGCCAGAGATCATCGCCGGGAGTCGACAGCAATTGGCAGATAGTCGCCATTGCATCGAGATTGAAAAGCGAATAACCATAAGGCTTAGTGCGTCTGATCTCCAGGGGAAAACTGCCGTCCGGCGCCATCTGCCGCGGGAGCAGGACCGTTTTATACCGCGTCTTGCAGAAGTCCATCAGCATGTGATCGCCGGTGAACCGTGCGAATGCCGCCACCTGCATCGCCCAGCAGGTACTATGATTGTTCAGGGCATTCATTTCCGTTATTCCATACGGATGCGTCGTGAGCCAATGCAGATAACGTTCGAACCATGCCTTTATCTTTTCCAGCAACGCCGCATCCATGGCCTTCGACCCTTCCATGGCCTCCAGCCCGATCACCACCTCCATGAGCTGAATGGTGTCGATGATCCCATAGCTCCGCCCCGTGGCGCGTCCCTTGATGGCCTGCCCATATTCCAAATTGGGATTCATCATCGTGGCCGTGTCGACAAACCATGCCCGGCAATGATCCAGCGCCTGCCGTACATACCGGTCGTCATGCGTCAGCACCCATGCCGACCCTAATGCGCCGACCACCCTGCTTAACCGGATCATCGCCAGCCGGTGCGCAACGAAATTATTGGGATTGGACTGACCGTCTTTGTTGATATAAGGGCTGTCGGGCGAAGCGGGGTTTGGCCAGTAATAGTCGGCCTCGGAAAAGAAATCATGCCGGCCTCCTGCACTGCGGTCCGAATGCGACGCCGTCACGGTCACCGGTTTCTGTTTCATAGCCCACGCGGCCTCGGCCATCACCGATGCCCGTAATGTACTAACGACGTCCGGCCGGAATTCCTGCGCCCACGTGCTAATGCTCAGGAACAAACCGATCGTTAAAACCAATGTTTTTTGCATCCTCAAATATCCGGAAAACCGGTCTACCCCAAGTTGGCTAATTAGTAAACAATCTTGGCATCCCGTCGCCCGGCAGCCGTTTTTGCTTAATTTGAAGCCATGAGAACACTTGCCTTCCTAGTCTTATTGGCCGTTGCTATCCACACCACTGCGCAGAACGCGAATCAAATTTATGCTCCCGCCGACATTGACTCCGCCCGTATCCTGACGCCGCCGCCGGGCCCTGCGCCGCGGATCAATAGCCCAACCGTCTTTGGCGTCCGGCCGGGCCATCCCATTGTCTATACGATTCCTGCCACCGGCACCCGTCCCATCGAATTTAGTATGACCGGTCTTCCAGCCGGCGTCCATTTCGACAAGAACACTGGCCGGTTTTCCGGCTCGATCAGCACACCGGGGGAATATCTGCTGACACTACATGCGCGTAACAAAGCGGGGCGCACGGAGAAACGCTTCAGGCTTATCGTAGGGGAGAAGATTGCGCTGACGCCGCCCATGGGTTGGAATAGCTGGAATATCTATGCTTCGAAGATCACCCAGGAACTCGTAGCGGCCAACGCCAGGGCCATGGCCACCAGCGGTCTTATCGACCATGGCTGGTCCTATATGAATATCGACGATTGCTGGCAGGGAGCCCGTGGCGGCGCTTTCCACGGCATCCTGCCCGATTCGACCATCTTCCCGGATATGCAGGGGCTATGCAACGAGGTGCACTCGCTGGGCCTTCGGATCGGCATCTACTCGACACCGTGGGTAGAGTCCTATGGTCATCACATCGGCGGCTCCGCGACCAATCCCCAGGGGTTGTTTGAACGGACCAAAGAAAATATCCCGCGCAACAAAAAACAGCTGCCTTATGCTATCGGTCCCTACTCGTTTCTTCAAAACGACGTGAGCCAGTTCACCGCATGGGGATTCGATTATTTAAAATACGACTGGAACCCGATAGAATTGCCCGACGTCAAAGCCATGTACGAAGCCTTGCGCAACAGCAGCCGTGATGTGGTGTTGAGCTTGTCGAACAGCGCGCCTTTTGATGGTGTGGCGGAATGGGCCCAGTGGTCCAATTGCTGGCGCACCGGCGGGGATATCCGCGATAACTGGAAAAGTCTTAAAAGCCGGCTCTTTACCCAGGATAAATGGGCGCCCTATGCAGGCCCCGGTCACTGGAACGACCCGGATATGATGATCGTAGGTTATGTAGGCTGGGGCAAGGGCGCCCGTCCCTCCATGCTGACGCCCGACGAACAATATACCCACGTCAGCGCCTGGTGTCTGATGTCGGTGCCTCTGCTGCTGGGCTGCGATCTTACGAGACTGGATACCTTCACCCTGGGTCTCCTGACGAACGACGAGGTGCTGGCCCTCGACCAGGATGCGTTGGGCAAACAGGCTACCGTCATCTCGCGCCAGGGCGATGCCGGCGTGATGGCCAAAGACCTCGAAGATGGGAGTAAGGCCGTAGGTCTCTTCTATCCCGGCGACAGCAGCGCCACGCAACCCGTGACCGTTCGCTGGTCCGATCTCGGCATTACCGGCAACTATATCGTCCGTGATTGCTGGCGCCAAAAGGACATCGGCATCTTCGACCACGAATTCACCGCCCTCGTCCGCCGGCATGGCGTCGTGCTCGTTGCCCTGCGGCCCGCCGATACGAAGTCCCGCTAATGAGCGCCTGCCTCTCCGCCCCCGCCCCGCAAAACGAGGGGGCCGCGTCAGGCAGCCCCCTTGTAAACCCTACCTCGCAGCGTCTTCCGCCGAAGTCAACACAACCGTATTCGCCTTGATGGCCGTGGTCGTTTTGGCTGTCTGTGCATTGGAAACTGTTGGCGTCGCATGATGTGTCAATGCAGCCCGGGCGTCCATCAGCGGGCAATGCCCGGAATGGTGGATCGCCACACCCGCGGCCAGTAAGCCTACTCCGCCGAGGGTCAAAAGACTCGTTTTCATGTTCATGAAATTTTACGTTAACAAATGGGATAACGGACCAATTTACTCCTGGCCCTTCCCTCTGCCAACGTTCTCCGGCCCAACTGTTCAAAAATGCCGCTGAATGGTCGGCTGGTGCGGGTCAACGGTCAGGGTGGTCATGCCCAAAAGCCAGTCCGATGGCCGGGTGCACCGCCTCAATGACCGGCCAGCCATTCTAAAAAATGACTCGCCTTCGCCCGTCCCACCGTGACCTTCTCCTCGCAGGGGACCAGCAGGTTAACCAGCAGCCGCCTTCCCGCATCCTGCGAAACATCACGGATCGCCTCGCGATTTACGAGACATTGCCGGTTGGCGCGATAAAAGTCCGACCCCACGATCTTTTCGATCTCCTCGAGGGTCTTATGGACCGTATAGGCCTGTTTGGCAAACGTCACCAACAGCACCGCATCGGCCTTGAGATAAAAGAAAGCGATATCGCCCACATTCACCGGCACGATCTTCTCTTTATGATAAACCAATATGCTCCGGCGCGAAGCGTGTGGGCCAAATAAAGCCGCCATATCCATGAGCGTGGCCGCGGCTGAACCAGGGGTCGCTGTCTTGCCGGTCAGACGCTGGTATTTCGCCAGCGCCGCTGCGATGTTCCTGGCCGAGAAAGGTTTTAAAATATAATCGATGCCCGCCGCCTTGAACGCATCCAGCGCATACGCATCATAGGCCGTACAAAAGATCACCGGAACGCTCTGTTCAAAGGCGGCGAAGATGGAAAAACTAAGCCCATCACCCAGCTGGATGTCGCTAAAGATAAGGTCGGGCAAGGCATTCTCCCGGAAGAATGCTGTCGCCTCGGCTGCCGACCCCAGGACTGCCACGATCTTCGCGGCAGGCTCCGCCGCCCGGATGCAGGACTCCAGGTCTCTCGCCGTCAACGGCTCGTCTTCAATGATCACTATGTTCATGCGCGAGGACTTTTATATATACGGAAAAAGAATCGCCCGTTTCTTCGATGCGCACTTCGTCGCCGCTGAGCCCCCGATAGCGCTCCCGCAGATTCGCCAGCCCCATGCCCGCGGATTCTACGCCCGACTGTTTGCGTTGGAGGTTATTGGAGACCGCGATCCAGCCGTCGCGGTACACCACAGAAACCGACAGCGGCCGCGCCGGCGTCAGGATGTTGTGTTTGATCGCGTTCTCGATGAGCAATTGCAAAGAGAACACCGGGAGGTAGCCCGACTCGCGCACTTCTGCCGGTACGCCGATCGAAAAATCCAGCGCCTTCCCGAACCGCATCCGTTGCATCTCCAGGTAATCGCTGCAAAGTTCCAGTTCCTCTGCCACGCGCACGATGCGTGCGGTATGCGAAGCCAGCGAAGCCCGCAGGAAACCCGACAGCCGTACCAGGTATTCGCTCGCCTGCTCCGGGGAGATGCCGATCAGCGATTTCAACGTGCTCAGCGAGTTAAAAAGAAAATGCGGCTGCACCTGTTGCATCAGCTGAAGATTCATAGCCTCTGCATTCCGCAACCGCAATTGAGCATTCTCTATCTCCATCGCCGCCTTCTTCTCCCGCACCACCGTGAGGTCCTGGAGGATGATGATCACCATATCCACCGAAAGAAAGATGATCAGATGCAGATGCGCGCCCGCACTCCACGAACCGAACCGCCATCCCGGCAGCGGCTTGAAGATCGCGTGGATAAAACCCACGGCCAAAAGGACACAGATCAGTCCGCTCACGCTATATCGCCAGTTCTTACTCCCCGCCAGGGTATACAGGCCGATATTGATCGCCCAGACAACCAGGACTATCAGTGTGCTGAACCCCAAGGCGCCAGGATACAACGAGAGCTCCAACCCGGTGAGCATGAACAAGGGCGTCACCGATAAGGCGGCAATCGCCGGGGAACTATACAACGCCACCCAGCATTGCTTTTTTATCCCTGGCGACATGTCACCGCCGCCTCCGCCGGCAAGAGTCCATCACCGGTTATGGTGAGTTTTAAGTTGCCGATCTCTGTGCCATCGCTCTGTAAGATAACCTGGCATTTCCCGCCAAAGAGTTTCCGCTGCCATCCCCCATCCGGATACTGATCCGGCTCATGGCTGCTCGGGTTCCCGTTGCCAACGCCGATGATCTTCGCCGGACCACTCACGGCAAACCGCAATAAATTCGCCGCATCGGGCACTTCCCTGCCCTCCTTGTCCACCACAGTGCAGTTGATGACCACCGCATCCTTGCCGTCGCCGGTCAACGTGGGTTTCGAGGCTGTTGCTACAATACGGTAAGGCGCTCCCGTGGTTTCGACGGTCGCCGTGAGTTTTCGGCCATGCTTATGCGCTATCGCGGTGAGCTTTCCCGGCGCATAGGCGACCATCCACTCCAGATGGCCATTTACCGGCATTGTTTTCTTTCCTAACGACCTGCCGTTGAGGAACAGCTCTACGTCGTCGGCATTGCTGTTGACCCACACGGGGATGAGCTTTCCTTCCTTCCCTTTCCAGTTCCAGTGCGGTGCGATGTGCAGCACATCCTTGCCGGACCACCAGCTTTGATAGTAATAATATACGGTTTTGGGAAAGCCACACATGTCCATGACCCCGAAATGACTGTTGATATCCGGCCAGCGATACGGTGTAGGCTCACCGCGATAGTCGAAACCCGTCCAGACAAAACCACCCATGAACCAGGGCCGCTCCGCCGCGATCCGCCACCAGTATTCGGCCGTCGAAGCCCATGGCGGCGCCACGCTGTCATAATCCGGAACATAGGCATTCACGGTGTCGCGCTCGAAGATGCTGCGCGTCGATACGGTGCTGGCCACCTCGGTACCGATGATGGGTTGATCGGGATGGTCTTTGCGATAGGCATCAAGCCCGGTGAGATTATAGTTGAAGCCCCGCACAGGTATCACCTCGTTGACGCCGCGATAGACATTCCCTTCGTTAGCAGCATAGGTACAGGTCCGCGTCGGGTCGAGCAATTGCTGCCGCTGGATCTGATGCTGTGCGATCAGCTTTCCCGTCGTGGAAGCCTGGATCACCCACTCTTCGTTGCCGATGCTCCACATAAACACGCTGGGGTGGTTGCGGTCCCGCAGGATCTGCCGTTCGAAATCCGTACCATACTCCGGACCGCTGTTCAGCAGCCGTGTCTCGTCGAGCACCAGCATGCCCAGGCTGTCACATGCGTCAAGCAGTTCGGGCGTCGGCGCATTATGACTCGTCCGATAGGCGTTGACGCCCATCTCCTTCAATAACCCGATCCGGTAGTATTGCAGGTAGTCCGGCAAGGCGCTGCCTACGCCGGCATGATCCTGGTGACAGCAAACGCCGTATACCTTCACAGGCTCGCCGTTGAGAAAAAGCCCTTTGTCTTTATCGATCCTGATCGTCCGCACGCCGAAGCGCACGCAAACACTGTCGATGGTTCTGTCGCCATCCCGCACCAGCACCACCGCGCGATACAGGTAGGGATTGTCGAGCGACCACCTTGTCGCCTGTGGCAATTGCAGGTCCGCTTTCACCATCTGTTCCCGGCCGGCGCTTACTGCCAGGGGCATCACCTTTCCCTGCGCAACCCGCATCCCCTGCCGGTCCGTCACATATGCAAGGATCGTCGCCTGCGCATCACGCAACCCGTTATTGTCCACCGTGGTTTCGACGGTCACATCCACCGGGCCGCCACTGGTAGCCGCATTCGCAGGCCCCCCCGCACCCGCCGTGCCCGCTTCACCCGCTGCCGGAGCCGTATGCACGAATACTCCACCTTCCTGGGCAATATGCATTGCGGCATATACATTCAACCAGGCATGCCGGTAGATGCCTGCGCCCTCATAGAACCAACCTTCGTATTGGCTCGCATCGACCCGCACCACCACCGTGTTCTTGCCGCCATAATGTACAAAATCGGTGATGTCATAGGTGGAACCGGTATACCCGCTGAAGTTACCACCGAGATAGCAGTTGTTGATCCATACCTTGCTGTCCCGGAAGATGCCGTCGAACTGCAGCACGAACCGCCGCCCCGAGTCGCGCTTTTCGACGGTGAAGGTCTTGCGGTACCAGCCGATGCTGTTTTCGGGAAAAAGGCCACCTATTGCATGATAGCCGTGAGCATCGACATCGCCATTACTGGAATGTACGAACGGTAAACCTACCGCCCAGTCGTGGGGCAGCTGCACATCCGTCCAGTTCCTGTCATCGAAATTGGCCTTGATACACGTGTTGTCGGCGTCGCCCGTCTTGGCGAGGATATTGCCAACGCCATAGTTGAAATCCTTTGCGGGATCGGAAGCATTCCCCAAATGGAATTTCCACCCGCCATCGAAATTGAGCCGTTCTCTTCCGTCCTGCGCAAATCCACGCCCGCCGATAGCAGCCATTGCAACCAGTAATACCAGCAATTTCATCATGTTAGATCGTTTGACCGAAGATTAGACAAAGGCCACTTACTTCCCGAAAGGAAACAAGTGGCCCGTGGAATATGGAACAAAAAAGTTTAGAACTTTATCTTTTCCGGCAAATACTTCTTCACCAACGCCTCGTAGTAAGGCTTCAGCTCCGTCCAGTTTGGCGGCGTCGGATTCTTGGAATAAAGATCGTAAGGATTGAACAGGTTGACCCATTTGAACATCTCGCGATCGTGATCGTCCATCAGGTGCTCATAGGCGTGTTCCCGGTGTTGCGAATAAAAGGAGTGATAGCGCAACATATATAAAGCAGGCTCCGGCAGATAGTCTTTTACCATGTGGTAAACATACTCGTCATGCCCCCAGGACATATGTACATTCTTTAGTCCACAGCCTTCGGAGTAAACCCCGTTCCTGGTCTGATACTGCGCGTTTTGTGCATCGGGATTCTGTGCAAAGAATTCGGGATAAACGATCTTGTCGCTCCAGGCACATCCTACCGGGAAGGTGTCGCCGACAACCGCCCATTGCGGCTCGCCGAACAAACACAATACCTTACCCATATCGTGGAAAAGGCCGGCCAGCACCATCCAGTCCGGATGTCCATCCGCGCGGATCGCTTCGGATGTCTGCAGCAGATGCTGGAATTGATCCAGGTCCGTATCGGGATCGCTGTCATCGACAAGCTGATTCAGGAATTGAAAGGCATCCCACACCGACATCTCTTTTTTGTCGAACCGCAGGTACTCGGCCTTTTTCTCCTGCACAAAATCATAGGTCTGATAGATATGATTCAAACGGTAGAACTCCCGCACCGAATCGCGGCCGGGGGTCTCATAATTACGATATTCCTCTGTGGTCTTGCCGTGGGCGATCGACTCGGGGTCGGGATAACGCTCTAACAGATCGTCTTCCCAGACGTCGAGAGAAGAAAGCGGATTGGTCTCAGCATCACTGAGCGTGCGGGGCGACGCATCGCTTCCTGGCTGTTGCGACGCATAGCTTCCTGGCTGT